>CALGEM010000051.1 GCA_937881505.1 uncultured euryarchaeote | reverse complement strand
GCTGTGGTTCTGGAGAGTATGACGATGCGTGTAGCCGAACGAAATCGCGGTTGGCCGACCAAAGACTGACACACATCAAGGACGCTCCCTTGGCTCCATTCACCTTCCAACAAGAGCACGTCAGGTAGCACGGCGCTCGCTGTTGCAGTGGTTTGAGCAAGCGTGCTCAATCGGGTCACTTCGTAGCCCTCACGCTCAAAGGTGTTCGCCAGCAGGTTGCGACGACCTTCGTTTTCGTCGGCGATGATGATGCTGGCCATTCTCATCCCCTCCGTGATGAAAGCAGGAACTCAGCGGCTTTGAACCTCACCCAATACGACCACAGGCAGAGGGGCGTTTTCATCAGTGCATGTCGTGAACGCAGATCGAGACTCATTCAATATCATCCGGTGCAGCAGCGTGCCACCCCATGATACCACCATCGAGGTTGAAGAGGCGTTCAGCGGCCCAACCAGCTTGAATCAATTCGATGGCGGCCAATTGCGAACGCATACCGCTCTTGCAGTGAATGAGAATGTCGGTCTTTTTGGGAAGGCTGTCCAACACCGAGAGGACATGGGAATGAGGGACCTGAAGGTCGCAACTTTTCGCCCGTGCTTCTGCGTATTCAGCATCCGAGCGTACATCCAAAATGAACGGCGTCCAGCCATTTTCACGACGGTCAAGGAATTCAGGGACAGAAATGTGGTTGAACATTGCCCCCTGTGGGTTGGGTTCGGATTTTTGTTCTTGCGGCGAATCAAGAACCTGCCCGGAGTCCATGCACCATGCCTCTTGACTCAACATGGCCGCTGCCCCCGAGAGGTCAACAACCGCATCTCGTTCGGGGTCCGCCTCAAAACTCAGCGTGTCAAAGGCCATGGATTGTGCATCATAAAGCAGGAGTTTGCCGCTTAGGGAGACAGGTAAACCGAGCAGGAATTTGATGGCCTCCGTGGCCTGAAGCACACCAATCACACCCGGAAGTACACCGAAGACTCC
The DNA here is from genome assembly GCA_937881505.1 of uncultured euryarchaeote. GTDB lineage: Archaea > Thermoplasmatota > Poseidoniia > Poseidoniales > Poseidoniaceae > Poseidonia. Next base: position 8,802 of record CALGEM010000051.1, on the reverse strand, counting down.
AGCCTCTGAGCACGTTGGGACGGCCTCAGCGGGAGGCGGTTCGGGGAAGAGGTCGCGATAACACGGCCCCCCGTTGTGGTTGAAGAGGGAGACTTGGCCCTCAAAACGGAACACTGAGCCGTACACCCACGGAAGGCCGAGCAAGGAGCAGGCATCGTCGATGAGGTAGCGAGTTGGAAGGTTATCGGTGCCGTCGATGACGATGTCCCAACCCTTCATGATGGCCATGGCGTTGTCTGGATTCAAACGCTCTTGAAACACCTCAACCTTCACGTTCGGGTCAAGGGCCTCAAGGCTGGCCTTTGCCGAAGCAACCTTCGGTTGGCCCACATCCTTCGTGGCGTGCAGGATTTGGCGCTGGAGATTGCTGAGGTCAACAGCATCGTTGTCCACAAGGCCCAGACGACCAACGCCGGCAGCAGCGAGGTACAAGGCAGCGGGTGAACCGAGCCCACCTGCTCCGATGAGCAAAACGCTGGCGTTGTTCAACTTCCGCTGACCTTCAACGCCGACATCGGGCAGGCTGATGTGACGAGCGTGGCGAGCAACATCAACCATGACGCGCCCAAAACGACGGTCTTCATCAAGGAAACGGCTTCAATGAACGTTCTCTTCAAGCCACTTTTCGACATCCATAGCAGCCGAGCAACCCATGCCGGCTGCGGTGATGGCTTGCTTGTAGCGCGTGTCAACGACATCGCCGGCGGCGAAAACACCGGGAACTGAGGTCATGGTGTGTTCCTTGTGAACGATGTAGCCGTTCTCATCGGTTTCAACCTGGTTTCCGAGGAAATCGGTGATGGGTGTATGGCCGATAGCGATGAAAGCACCGGTGGCTTCAATGGTTTCCGTGCTCCCGTCCTGGGTGTTTTCGAGGACCGCTCCGCTGAGGCCTTTCTCGTCGGAGAGCCATTCCTTGATTTGTCGGAAGGTGCGAATTTCGATTTTCGGGTTGTTGGCCGCTCGTTCGTACATGATGGTTGAAGCCTTGAACACGTCTCGGCGGTGAATGAGGGTGACCTTGCTTGCAAATCGGGTCAAGAAGGTCGCTTCTTCACAAGCGGAGTCCCCTCCACCGATCACGAGAACGTGTTCGTCTCGGAAGAAGGCCCCGTCGCAGGTGGCACAGGTGGAGATGCCTCGTCCTTTTTGTTCGGCCTCACCGGGCGCATCAAGCCACAGCGATTCAGCGCCGGTGCAGACGATGATGGAATGGGTCAGGAAGGTCTCGCCCTCAACCATCACCTTGTAGGGACGTTCGCTCAAATCAACCTCGTCAACGTTCTTGTCTTCAACTTCAAGACCGAAGCGCTCAGCTTGTTCTCGCAGTTGCATCATCATTTCAGGGCCGGCGATGCCTTCAGGGTAGCCGGGGAAATTTTCGATATCGCTGGTGAGCATCAACTGACCTCCAGACATGTAGCCTGCGAACATCAAGGGGTTGAGCATGGCACGGCCAGCGTAGAGACCGGCCGTGTAGCCTGCAGGTCCAGAACCGATGATGATGACGTTACGTACTTCGGACATGTGACTCTCCAAGCGTTCGTGAGGAGCGGTGGTGTTTGAAGATTCGCCCAAGAGTCCCTTGGTCAGCAAAAACATAGAGATACCCCGAAACAAAGCCCCTGCATGGTCAACCAACTCGCAGCAGCTGCCGGCATGGGCGTCTATGTCATGTTGGTGCTGTACGCCACCAAGGTCCCTTACACCATGATGGTCAACCGCGGCATGGAACACATTCGAGCCGTGTACTACAACCGGAAAATCGTTCACATGATGGCCGGAGGTGTTGGCTCACTGAGCGTACCCTTCCTTTTCACCGATGTATGGTATCCAATGGTCGCCGGAATTCTGCTCACCGCACTGCTCTACGCATCGCATCGTGCAGGCATTGTCATGCATTGGTTCCAAACGGAGCAAAACCAGAACGATGTCAAGTTCGGCCTCATGTGGTGGATGTCCATCTCCTTGATTTGGTGGTTGGTTGGAGACCCGTGGTTGGCCATCGTGCCTTCGCTCTTCATGGCTTTTGGTGATGGGGTGACCGGCGTGGTTCGAAACGCCGTGGTGCGAAAGCGGTCCAAGAGCCCCATCGGCAACGTGTTCATGTTCCTGGTCAGCGCACCGCTTGGATGGTTCGCTGCCGGTGCTGGCGACCCAAGTCTCCCGGTCTGGGGCCTCATCGCTGCGACGGTGGCCACCTTCGTGGAGCGCTACGAATACGGACCCATCGATGACAACATCCTCATCACGGTCTGCGCCACGGCCGTTTTGCTGCTGGGCGTCCAACTCGGCCCAATTCTATAGAATGCGAGTCAAGGCCCACAATTTGGAAGTGAGAGACGGATTTCACTGGCCGATGAGTTGGTAATCATCACTCAGCGGTGTTGCACCGGTTTCGACATGGATGATCTTGCCCTCGTGGAACTTGTAGAAGGCCAACACGGCTTCGGAGGTTGAACCGTTGGCGAAGTGAGCGATGGAATGACCCACACCCACCTCGTCGTTCTCAAACAGGATGCGGTGGGATTCGGTACGCACGGCACCCGTGCCTGCAAACGCCATGATGTCGCCCTTGGTCATGACGGCTCCACCAACATGCGGGTAGAATTTACAGTCATCGTGGATGACGGCGTCAAGTTGTTCTTTATCTCCGGATTCAAAGGCGGCTTCGTACTTGGCAAGGATGCTCATGATTCATGGTTAGGCCGGAACCACATAATGACTCCCTCCGTTGTCTATGGAGAAAAAAAGCGAAGGGAAACCTTTGAGTTCTGCATTCCTGAGGTGAAAGCATGAGGATTCACTGCCTTGGGGGCGGTTTGGTTGGCTCCTTTGTAACCCGCAAACTCTGCGAAGCGGGTTTTGATGTGCATCTCTTTGACATCACGCCCAGGGATACCCCAGCCACCTTCCACCTCCTCGACGCCGCAACCGCCGACCACAGCGCCGCCGATTTGATTGTCAACATGGTCCCCGGCGACATCGGCCACAGCGTCCTGCAAGCCCTCCACCCCCACGGCCATCGCATCGTTGACCTCTCGTTCAGCGAAACAACCCCTGACCGGTTGCCAGAAGGCAGCAGCACCGTCCTTTGGGACGTGGGCATCGCGCCCGGTTTGTCCAATATGTTGGTGGCGCTTGCCCACCGAGAACTCGGCGCCTTGGAGAAGGTGAGCATCAAAGTGGGTGGAAACCCCTCACAGCCCGACGATGAGTGGTCCTACATGGCACCGTTTTCACCCCACGATGTTATCGCCGAGTACACGCGCCCTGCACGGGTGGTTCGAGACGGAAGCATCGTCGTGGTCCCTGCAATGTCGGAACTTCACAGCATTGACGCCAACGGACGAGAGATGGAAGCTTTCCTGACTGACGGGCTGCGCTCACTCATCAACGTGCCAGCCAACACCATGGGGGAATACACCGTTCGTTGGCCCGGCCATATCCAACGGTACCAGAGCACAGAACTCAGCCCCGATGAACTGGTGGATGCTTGGCGCCTTGACCCACAACGACCCGAATTTACCTGGATGGAAGTTTGTGTCGAAGGAAACGGTCAGGTACGCACCTGGACGGTGGAAGACGAGGGGATGGACGGGGATTCGAGCATGGCCAGGACCACCGGATTGGTCACATTTGCTTGCGTTGTCGCTTGGAGCCAACAGGAACTCTTCAGCGAGGGCATCCATCCTCCCGAAGACCTTCCCTCTGATGTCATTCACAATGTCATTCAAACGCTCAAAGACGAGGGCGTGCGTATTGAGGCGAGTGTTCTATCTTGATGATGGAAAAGCATCGTTTTTGTGCCATCTTCCATCAAGTGAACCATCAGTTCTTTCTTTTCTCAGGCGCTTGAACAACTGGGGCTTGCCCTTGTGGGGTGGTCTGGGCATGAATTGCAAAATTTGTTTTTCCTTTCGTGCTTCCCGCAACAGGTTTCTTTCACTTTTTGCTTCGAACGCTTACATGGTGTTGCGCACCCGGTTTGGCAGCGATTTTCGGCGATTTCAACCACCGACTTTGAGGAGTTGAACACATTGTCAATTTGCACACCACAGTAAGGACAGGCGACCCAGCCTGTTTGCATCATCATGTCGCAATTGTTGCACGTGTACATTCCGCCACCATACTCCTGTAGTTTCGTGCACCCTAAATAGTTTCGTAATCCCTAAACTTTCTATCACCTAGTTGGAAGTTCACCCCAAACATGCCTCGTACCCCTTCAGTTTCATGTGTGATTCGGAACCACCCCATAGCGAGAAGGGCAAAGCACATTTGCGCTGAGGCGAAGAGCATGTTGTAGGTGAGGGAAAACACCAACCTTGGATAGATGGGGGTGTAAGCATAAAGAGCAAGGCAACCAAAGACAATCAATCCCTGCGACACGACATAAGGTCGCAAATCAAGGCCCTCGACCATAAACTGATGCATCAAGGCAACCGACATCATCAGCAGCGGACTCACCACCATGATCGTCATCCAAATTGTCGAAGGCTGAGCTCCTCCCCCGAAGTATCCCCCTTGCACCTTCACCAAACCGGGGTCGAGTTCTCGGGGATGGGGGCAGATGCCCTCGTAGCAGAATTGAACACCGTTGACCTGACCCATGAGTGTCCACCACAGGATCCAAACAACCCACGGTAACACCATCCAAGCCAGCATCGCTTGCGGTTGCTCGCGCCAATTCATGGGTTGGCGTTTAGGAATGCGTAATCCCTCTACCATCGCAGGAAGAGAGAGGAGCAAGGTCAAACCAGCTACGGTCGCCCACGGGCCCCAAGAAACCATCATGTGGAGCGCCAATCCGGCATGAAGCAACAGCTTTCGAGAAGAAAGATCGAGATTGGTAGCCAATCCGGCACCAAAATACAATGCGAGAATACCTAGGAGTACAATCTGCTGCACCCAGAGCCATTCGATTCGAGAGAGGGTGAAGGCAGAAACAAGGAAGACAAAACACCAGATGGCATGGGCGCGCCCGTACTGTCTCTGTGAAACAAGACCAAAAAACACCGAAAACAGAATCAACATAACCGCAAGAACAAGAGCACTGAACACATTGCTGGGCGCCAAGTTGACGAGTTTGAGCAGGTGATGGTCACCCAAAATTCTCCGATGAACATAGGAAAGAGACAGCACCAGCAGACACCAAATGGCCCAGACCGAAACACGTTCGTGTCGAGGACGGCTTTGGGCCGTTTTCTCAAGGGCCAAACCGGTCACCAGCAAAAACATCGGAAGCAGGGCGTACCAGAGACGTAGGGAGCCCAGCAGCAAAGAGACCAAAACGGCGAGCAAGTGGACGGTCTTGGAAGAGGGTGCATACTGCTTTGCTTGCCCAGTCATGGCACCCACGGACCAGAAAACAACCCAAGCCACAAGCAACACGAGCAGGCCTCTTGAAAGGTCAAAAAAGAACAGAGTGAGCATCAACAACCCCAACAGCCAAGGGAACGGTTTGAAGAAGTTCGAAGTCCCTTTCAGAGCGAGTGGCGGAGTTCTTCCTAACGATGAAGCAACGAGCCAAACAACCCCCCCTGCTCCAATGGCCCTCGGAATCATTGCGGAAAACGAAAGATGGGAGTGGAACCAAACCGATGCCACCACGATGCCACCGAGCAGGAGCAAGTGTTGTTGTTCCTTTTTGCTCGTCGATTGACCTTGTTGAAGCCATTTGTACGCCAGCAAGAAGGTTGCTGAGAGAACGGCGATGGAAATGAACACGTCCAACGGACGGATTGACACAGGGTCGCCTTCGATGCCTTGCCAGTTGATCTCCACCACTCGATAGATTTCGGTATCTTCTGGATGGAAGAAAACATGTCGATGCAAGGCTGCTTCCCAATTCCATGCCTCAACCTTGTCGCGGTCATCAAGGGAAATGCTGAGCAAGGGCAAGGGAACTCGTCCGTGAACTTGGCTTGGGAAATCAAGGCCCAAATCATACAACATCAAGGCTGCGAGGTCAAGTTGAGCCGCATCCGCACGGGCGCTGGCGTCAATCTCCGGGCCAGATACAAGTGCGAGGACGTTTCTCGTGTCCGCTTCGGCCGAGCCGTGAGAACCCGAAGCCGTCATGCCGTGGTCAGCCGTGACGACCACCGTCCAGTTTGCGGGTACAAAGCGCAGTAAGCTTGAGAGATGTTGGTCCATATCCAGCATTTTGTTCCGATACTCCTCCGAAACCGTACCCCATTTGTGGCCGACTTTGTCGGGCCCCGAAAAGTGTGCGGCAATTACATTGTGACGCCCATCGACCAACCATTCCTCTAGGATGGCCCCGGTGGCACGGTCGCCCTCGTAGTAGTCTGCATGCCCCTCAAAGGTGTTGATGAACTCGATGTTGGGGGAGTCGCCGTACATATTGCCCATGACGTAACTGCCGATCATACCGACCGAATGCTGTTCAGAGGCTGCTGCCAGTAACCATGGGCCAAAACCACCAGGGTGGCCCATGTTGAAGTTTTTCAATCCGTCAATCGGAGCATTTGGAACCCCCGTCATCATCTCACGAACGCATGTGGCCGAGAGAGTCAAGGGCCCTGTCGTCACGGATAAGACGGCTTGTTCATCCAATCGGTCGACCAATTTCGGCATCATGGTTGAATCACGCATGATGTTTTCTCCAACGCCGTCCAACACCACCAAAAGGTAACCATCTGATTGAGGAGCGAGATCTTCTGGAAACGGCACGACCACATCCGGTTGTTCTGGTTCAAGGAGGACATAAGGGGCCGTGATGGTTATCGGGAAGAGGGACAACAGCACCAGGACGAGGAGCCAACGCCTAAGGAGGCTATTGGGCGGATTGGAGCTTTCTTGCATCTCGTCAACCTCCTTCTAAGTTTAGGGGAGACGAAATATGATATATGGGCTTCGGGTCCCGTGGTTAAGGGGATACGAAATGAACCGTCGATTAATAGCTATCATGTTGATGACCACCTTGCTTGCAGCCACCGTTCCGGGATGCTTATTTTCCTCGGACATCGATTATTCTACATGCTCGGATGATGACAACTGTCTCAAGATCGCGTTTGAAGTGAAGGAAGAGTACCAAAACACCGACGAAAACCCACAGAAACTCGCCGACCGACTCGGTGAACTCATGGGCCAAGAGGTGGAGATTTACCCGGTTAACAGCCAGGCCGCCACCATTGAAGCTCTACGATTTGGTAACGCTGACATCGGCTTCCTCGACGGCGGTGCCGCTTGGTTGAGTTGGAACGAGTACGGGCTCGAAGTAGCTGCTGCAGAGCAGAAGGCAGACGGTCGTGCTTACTACCACGCCGTTGCCTGGGTCCACAAGGACTCCGACATGGCGCAAGCCAGTATGAACGGCGATGTGGACCAAGCCCTCCGGCTGATGGAGGGTAAAATTTCCTGCCACACTTCTGCTCTTGGAAGTTCAGGAATGTTGTTGCCTATGGGCTACCTCATCAACAACAGTTACATGGAAGTCGTTGGCGACAAAGACGAGATTGATTCCCTTCACAACACGGTAACAAACCACTTTTCAGAGGACTCGAGCATCCCTGACAGCGGTACGCCCTACTACCGCTACATCGGCTCATTGCGCTGCTTGGCCGAGCACGCCCTGGGCGACGCCACCGACTACATCTCCTTCGCCAAGGACCCCACCGTTCCTGATTATTGCGGCGACGACCCGCAAGACTGGTGCTTTGAGGGCGACTTTGCCTCCACCGAGGATTTCTACCCCATTGGAGGATACAAAGAAAACGGTGAAATCAACACCCCGTTCGGCAAAGCCCCCAGCCATCCGGTCATGTACAACCCTGATGTCTTCACGGCTGCCGAAGTGCAATCGCTCCGAGACGCCTTCACGACGATGAGCAGCAACGATGCTGACCTCAAGATCCTCGATGATGTGCTCAGCACGCCAGGCATGACCATCATCGACACGGAATCCCACCTCGGAAGCTACGGAGACGCCATCGGCGATGTGCCCGGCATCAACGCCTACTTCGGAGATAAAATCAGCAAGGTCAAGGTCACCTCAAGCGACGACGGCCTTCCGCTCTACATCCCGATCCTTGTGGTCGGTGCCATCGGCGTGGCGGTCTACATCATTCGAAACCGCAGCGAGGAAACCCAAACCGTTCCTTCCGAAACCACCACACCCTCTTCCGAGGAGTAATCGTTGATGGCGCGTTCGAACAGCCTCTGTTTGTTCTTGGTTGTCCTCTTGACCGCCGCTCCCCTTTCGGGTTGCCTCGGCGGAGAAGAGGTGGAACAGGACAGCGGTTTTGAGTGGGAGAATCGCAGTCAGCCAGACTGCAACCCCATCGACCTCAACATCACCTGCAAAGAGTACCTCAGCGGATTCACAACCCCAACCAATTCGCTTCATCACCCCACCGAAGACGAAGTCTGGTTCTCGGACTTGGACGGGCACATCACCGCATACAACGGCGAAAGCACCCGACTGGTGGGCAACATCAGCAACCTTATTTCCAACTGTCATACTGAGGCAGGGCTGCTCGGTTTTACATTCGTATCCAACTACGAAGAAAACCCACAAATTTTGTTCACCTACATCGGAACAGCCAACTGCGAAACCAAAGAAGTCACCAATTTGTTCTTGGCGGCCGGAGATGTGGTGAACGGTTCTTTGGATGAATCCTCAATTCGCACGCTTCGTGAAATTGAGCAAACTTACCGAAATCACAACGGCGGCCATCTCCTCGCTCTGGGGAATCACACCTATTTGTGGGGCGTGGGTGATGGTGGCGGCTCAAACGACCCGTTGGGCCACGGACAAAACAACACATCTTCCTTGGG
>CALGEM010000050.1 GCA_937881505.1 uncultured euryarchaeote | reverse complement strand
CTTCATCAAGTTCAATGATATCTTTGGCACTGAGTTGTTCAAGAGCAAGTTCAACCATGCCCACAGCACCGTCCACAATCTCTCTGCGCGCAGCAACCACGGCACTGGCCTGTTGACGGCGAAGCATGGCTTGAGCAATCTCTGTGGAGTAGGCGAGGTAGCTGATGCGGGCCTCGAGCACGGCGATTCCAGCACGGGAAAGGCGCGCCTCAACCGAGGCCTGGAGTTCTTTGGCGATGATGTCCTGATGGCCAGAAAGCGTGATGCCGCCGATGTCCTTCTCTTCGATGGCGTCGTAAGGGTACTTTGTGGCCATTTCTCTCAGAGCCGCCTCGCTTTGAATTTGGACATAGTGCTGGTATTTTTCCACTTCAAACATGGCTTCAGCGGCGTCGTACACACGCCAAACGACCACAGCGGCGATGTTGATGGGGTTGGCGTTGACGTCGTTCACCTTGAGTTTGCTCGATTCAAAGTTGTTGATTCGCAGAGAAATTCGTGATTTCCCATACAACGGGTTGATGAAGAATCGAAAACCTTCTTGCTTGAGGGTGCCAACATACTTGCCGAAAAACTGTGTCACAACCGCCTCGTTTGGGTTGACGATGACGTAACTGTTCCACATCAAGAACCAGAGAATGCCGCCCCCGACATTGAGCAGGATGGCCACGGGCCAAGCAAAGGCCCAGAGAACTTGGCCGAACAGCAGTAGCAGGCTGAGAAGCGCATGGGCACCGAGACCGACAAAGCCGTTGATGGACGAAAGAGGAGCATCCTTGAACGTGGGGCGAGGGATGGTTGAGCGCTGGCCTGTTTGAGCTGCTTGCATGAAGCGAGGAGAGAGCGTCGCCAAATAAAGATATTGGAATGATATCATTTTGACATCGCACGCTTCTGCCCATTGGTTTCGTGAAGACTGAAGGAACGGGCCTCAGGGCGTGTAATTGAGGAACATGAAGATGCCGAACAGGAAGATCAGCAGCGGCACGATGAAGATTTCAAACAACGACCTGTTCTTTGACAGCACGTCCATTTCCGTGCCGTAATGCACGATTGATGCATCACCGGTGCCGGTGGTCGGCACCATGGTCAGCAGTGCCTGTGGCAGCGTTTCATGGCCGCCCCATTTCTCAATATGGTCAACATCGCGGGGAACACAATCGCCCAGTATGTAGACGGGGTCGCCAATACCGAGGGCAGCAAGGGTCCATTTCCAGTCCCCCCGTTGCCATGTGTCGAGCAGCGGACCGTAATCAACCGGTTTCTTGACCCATAGCGAAGGGTCGATGATCATGCCTCCGGTGCCGTCGTGAATCATGAACGGCACGCCACCCGCCTTGGTTTCCCGATGTTCCCAAGAACAATGTGTATCCCCATCGGAATCGGTATGGCATACATACTGGTACGATTTCCACTGCCAGCATGTGAGCCCTTTGTGGGTTCGGCCACCAACGCTCATTTCGGGCGTTCCTGCGATGGAAGGGCGCACCTGGCCAACGAGTTCTGCTTGACCAACAGCAACGCTTCGGATTGGAGAGGTGGGCAAGTCCTTGATGAGGCGGGTCAATTTGAACTGCTTCCAAGCCGAGAAGAACCAGAGGAGATTCATCAAGGTCACAAAAGTCGTCATTCCCCAACCCAGAGTGGTGTGGAACCCGGAACCGTCTCGCGCCCGAAGGTCTGCAGATAACCAGATGAAGGAACCTGCAAACACCACGGCGCCGATGCTGTAAGGCGTGATGAGGGCGGCCTTTGGTGTGCCGACGATGCTGGGGTGCTCGGGAATGAGTTTTCCATGCGCATCTTGGCCGTACGGGTCGTCAAATGAAGTGGGGGCGGGTGCGCCAAATAACCAATCATCATCGGCCGAACGCGCAGGATGGTTGGAGTAGGCGAGCGGTTGAAAGTTTGGCCCGAAATGAGGGAAGTATCGTCCGCTGAATCCAAGAACACCCGGCGCAGAAGACGTGTCCTTCACAGCGTCTCGATTTTGCTTGCGTATCGCTCGCAGTTCGTGCATCAGAGGAGGTGAAGTGCTGTACATGAAGATGAGGCCGGCAAAACCGAGCGATAGCAACGACCAGCGCCCCCTGTCTTCTCGTTGCGTGACCTCTTGAGGTTCCTCAGACGGGTTGTTCAAGTTCCAAATTTCAACCACCGAAATCAACTGGTACCGAACGGGGTCCTGTTCAACCATAACAAAGGCGTTGAAAAGGAAATTATCCTCGCTCCCTTGCCCGTTTCCGCCAATGGTTCGACTCCAGTAGCCGTTGCAATCGGGCTGGTAGACCTCGCCTTCCGGTGAAAGGGAGTCTTGCAGGGAAAAGGCAGTGGAGATTCGTGTGCCTTCGGCGTCCACCATCGTCAATCGTTGTGCACTTTTCATCCGGAAGTTGTATTCCCAACCCCCGTTTCCTTCATCGTCCTCTTCCCACCTGCAATCATCGGAGGCGATGATGCCTTCTTCCAATTCCAACGGCACGACAATGAAGGCCGCCTCGGAGGCGTATTCGTCAACATCGTACCCCTTTTGTACCGGAGCAAAGTCATACGCAGAAACATCGTCGTGGAGGTAGGGCAAAACGGTGGCCTCTTCCACCCGAGGTACATCGGGGATAGTGAGGCTCTGCGAGTACAGTGTGTAGGCCGTTAGCACCGTGAAGAACGTGATGATGTACCCGATGACATGGATGAGTTTTGGACGAGGAAAGGCGAACATTCCTTGGTCAAGGCTTTGAACGGCAAGCCTATCCATGTTTCTGCGTGTGAAAGGTTCCACTTAACACCATTCCCGCTGGATATGAGGACGAGGTGGTTTTGGAAAATCAAGCGACTGCGAGAATGCAGGGGCAGGATTCTCACTCAGACGGCTTGACAGCCGTACAGTTCTCATCCTGCAGTTGCTTGGTAATGCCGGGGGCAGGATTCGAACCTGCGAAGCAATATGCAGAGGAGCTTGAATCCACCCCCTTTGACCACTCGGGTACCCCGGCTTCTGTTCGTTCGTGAAGCCTGTTCTTCTTGACTATTCCTCTTGCGGGATGTCCACCAAATCAAAGGGTTTGGGCGGTGGGCGGCGCAAGGAGACAATGCGTCGAATGCGTTCCAAATGATACGCTTCCTCGCGTTGAGCGCGCTGCTGACGGACCACAAAGAGCACCATGCCGGCCACGAGCAAGGACAGCGCAGACAGGCTGAGCGTGGCCATGCTGCTGTTGGTGTTGTCGGCCTCTCCAGCCTGAATATCGGCCAACGGAACGGGAACTTGGGGCGTGTGGTTGACGATTTCGAGGTTGAGGCCCAAACGCCCTGCTTTCCAGGCTTCGATGTTCCACACAAAGTTCACCCACTCACCGGTGGCCAGGGAGGCAGACTCGTTGGCCATGATACGTCCTTCGTCGTCTCGAAGAATCACGGTCATCTCGCCAGACAGCAGGCCGTCGTTCGCGATGCGGGCGTAAATCGAAACATTCTCCCCCACCGTTGGACGGAACGGTGTAGCGGAGAGGTCGGTGAGCACCGGCTCAAAGGCGTACCATGTCAAACCGACGTTCAGCGGCGCATTGCGTGTGCCATAACCCGTCAATTCCCGACCGGACCGATCGCTTGCTTCAAACCAAACAATGAGGACATCGCTGCGGGTAAGTTCAACCTCTGGCGGGAGGAAATTGACCGTCCCGTTGTACACCGTGAATTCGTTTACCACCTCGCCAAGCGGCAAGAAGAACACCTTCTCCGTGCCGGCCACAGGTTGGCCAAGGCGGTAGAAGACGGCGTGCATTTCCAAGGGCTCAGGCGGCATATCGGTATCGTCGTTGATGCTGACGGTGATGGCAACATCCGTCAATTCGTTGGAGGCGAGGTTCTCGAGCATCCCCGGTGCGAGGACGAGTTTTGGCGCCACGTCGTCCACGACCAAATCATAGCGGAGGGGGTTGAATCCATGTTCGGCAAAACCTTGAGCCTCAACGGTGAGGAATCCCTCATCCTCGTACATCACGTTCTCGTTCATTGAGACGTTGAATCCAACCGCACCCGACCGTGTCAAATTGATGTTGCCGGATGTTGAGCGTTCACCGTCGCTCAAGGTCCAAAGGAATGTTCCATTCACTGGGAGGTCCCTGGCGAGCACATCGGTGTTGTTGTGGAATACACCGATGCGGTGATGCACCGCCTCGTTTCGATGGAACCAATAGGTGGTGCCGTCGTTCTCTCCAAACGGTGCCTG
>CALGEM010000049.1 GCA_937881505.1 uncultured euryarchaeote | reverse complement strand
AGACTGTTGTCCACCGACATGCACCCACAGTGCCACTTGACGAAGTTGGGCAAGGAGATGCCCATGTATCTTTTGCGTTCGCTGCCCACCGAGCAGTCGTTGATGTTGACGAGGAGTTGGGGCTGGTAAGGGTTGTAGAGATAGCGACATCCCAAGACGTCGGACGAGTACTAAATCCTGTCCAGGCTAGAGGACAAATTGAGGGTGGGATTGCACAAGGTATGGGATTGGCGATACTTGAGGAAATTATTCTTCAAGATGGAAAAATTCAAAATGCTAACTTCACAGACTATTTATTGCCGACGGCGATGGATACTCCGACCCGGACAGCGGCTGGACCGTGGCCAACGGCGCCGACGCCTTCGTCTCCGATGCGACCCAGTGGGCCGATAGCGACAGCGATGGCTACGGCGATAACGCCAGCGGGAACAATCCTGATGCGTGTCCCTCTCAGTTCGGCACCTCCACCCAAGCAGGTCGCCTCGGATGTGCTGACAGCGATAGCGATGGCTACGCTGACATCGACGATGCATTTCCCAACGAAGCCACACAATGGTCCGATACCGACGGCGACGGATACGGGGATGAAGCCGCAGGTTTCCAGGGCGATGCGTGTCCCGCCACCTTCGGCATATCGTCCCGTGACCGATTTGGGTGCACAGATTCGGACAGCGACGGGTCGTCCGACGGCGACGCCAACTGGACGACGGCGAACGGCGCTGACGCCTCCCCGAGCGATGGAACCCAATGGGCCGACACCGACGGCGACGGATACGGGGACAACCCAACGGGCACCAACGGCGACGCATGTCCATCCCAAGCAGGAAATTCCACGGCCGACCGTATCGGCTGTCCCGATACCGACGGCGACGGTTATTCTGACCCCGACAGCTCATGGGGCGTGGACGATGGCGCTGACGCTTACCCCAACGACCCGAGCCGCTGGGGCGACAGCGATGGCGACGGTTATGACGATGGTTTGGATGATGATTGCCCGGCTTTCTACGGCACCTCAGTGCACGACCGAAAAGGATGTCCAGACCAAGACGGGGACGGCTATTCCGACCCCGACAGCGGCTGGACAACGGCCAATGGCGCTGACGCCTTCATGAACGATGCAACGCAGTGGAACGATACCGACGGCGACGGCTACGGCGATAACTCGGCTGGAACGCTGCCAGACGCTTGTGTTTCGACCTACGGCGAATCCTGGCAAAACGGCACGTATGGCTGCCCCGACGCCGACCAAGACGGTTGGGCTGACAGCGAAGACACCCACCCGGGCGACAACACGCAGTGGACCGACACCGACGGCGATGGCTACGGCGATAACCCCGGAGGAACCTCGCCTGACGCTTGTGTGAACCAGTGGGGCAATTCCACATTGGGCAACCGTTTGGGTTGCCCGGACAACGACGGAGATGGTTGGGATAACGTCATTGATGCCCTGCCTGACCTGCCAACTCAATGGCTTGACCAAGACGGGGATGGCTACGGCGATAACGCGACCGGACTCCAGCCCGATGCATGCCCTGGCGAGGCTGGCACCTCGTCGATTGGCCTGCTCGGTTGCGTCGATGATGATGGGGACGGCTACGCCAACCTGACCGATGATTTCCCCAACGACCCAACGCGATGGATTGACACGGACAGCGACGGCTTTGATGACGCAGAAGACCACTGTCCGCTGAGCGCAGGAAACTCCACCACCGACCGCACGGGTTGCGTTGACAGCGATGGCGACGGCGTCTCTGACCCAACACCGCCATTTGGAAACACCAGCGGCTGGAACGCCTCAGACGGAGCAGACGCCTTCCCGTACGAACCGACACAAAGCGTTGACAGCGACGAAGATGGCTACGGGGATAACCCGATCGGCTTTGAGGCTGATGTCTGTCCCACGGAAGCCGGCGCCTCTAACGTGGACCGATTTGGATGCGTTGACGAGGACGGCGATGGCACCTCGGACGCCAACGATGCATTCCTTGGTGAACCAACGCAGTGGACCGACACCGACGGCGACGGGTATGGGGACAACCCCAACGGCACCCAAGCCGATGCGTGTCCGGCCGAAGCGGGTACGTCCACCCTTGATGTGTTTGGTTGCCTCGACGGGGACGGCGACGGTGCCAGTGATGCAAACGACCTGTGGCCCACTGACAACAGCCAGTGGTTTGACAGCGACGGCGATGGCTACGGTGATGTGCCAAGCGGCACCGATGGTGATGCTTGCCCCAACCAAATGGGCACCTCAACCGCCGATGGCACCTTTGGGTGTCCAGACCAGGACGGCGATGGATGGGCGGACAGCGATGACGCCTTCCCCGAACAACGCAGCCAATACGCCGACAGCGACGGCGATGGATGGGGCGATAACGCCACACTCGGCGCCTACAAACCCGACCATTGGCCCAATGATTCATCCAGAAATTCAGCCGAATCCGCCATGACCTGTACACCGTCCTCAATCGAGGTTGACCTCGCTGCCAGCGGATGGTTCACCTTCACGTGCACCATCACGACCTCAATGAGTTCGGCCTTTGCGGCCAATGTGGAATGGCAAACCACCACCAACATTGCAGGTGAGACCTCGGGTCACTTGTTGACATTCACCTCGGCGACCGGCAATTCCCAAACGGTCACCTTCTCCGGAAATACGAAGGCTGTGGGTGACCATCAGTTGTTGATGTCCGTGACCGAACCCGGTGCAGACTACCCGATGGACACGGTGACCGTGGTCATCGAAGCCAGCGATTCCAACGCCCCTGTGGCCGTCTCTGGTGATGGAGACAATGCTCTTCTGACGACATTGTCGGAGAACACGATGGTGCAGGCTGCCCTCGCTGGCTTGGTGCTCTTTGTCCTGATGGGCACCCTGATGATTCGAGGGCAGAGCCGAAAAGCTCGGGAAGATGAACGTCGCATGATGCGAGCGGCTGAACTTCGGCAGTCGCGAGGGTTGGGCGAGTTGCCTTCACGTCAGTTGGTTCAACAGCAACATCAACCGCGCGCACCCCGTGAACGAACGGAATCCCTGTTCAGTGAATTCCGAAGCAAGCGATGAGCAAACTTGGCGAACCGATTCCCTCAAAGGGGAGAGGCTTGTCGCCGTGTTTACCACACTGCGGATATGGTGAAGTGGTTATCATCTGAGGTTTCCAACCTTATGTCG
>CALGEM010000048.1 GCA_937881505.1 uncultured euryarchaeote | reverse complement strand
GGCGTGACCGCTGCGTGCACCTACCTCGTCGCACGACAGGAAGGGTTGCCCCGCCAAATTCCCGATGTGGCTGAGGCCTTCGACATCACCGAAAAGGACCTTTCACGCTTGATTCGCCAGGTCTCTCGCCGCCTCAACATGCACAAAATCACCGCACCTGATGAGTACTTTGACAAATTCATGTCCGACCTTGGGCTTGAGCCCAGTATCCGAACCCCGCTTGACGAATTGTGGAGGACCATCCAACCCCACGACGATGTTTGGCAAGGCAAGAAACCGATGGGGGTTGCTGCAGCGCTCATTTACAAAGCCGCCAGCGATGCAGGTACACCTCGTACACAATCGGAGGTCTGTGCAGTGGCGAACGTCTCGGAGGTTACGCTGCGTGGTTTGCTTCGCATCATCGACGGGTTGTTGGACAAAATTCGTCAGTACCAGAACTTGCAGTGAACGAGGCAACCTTCATGAACGGGGCCTGCAAGCCCTCAGCATGGGATTCAAGGCGAAGGCGCGCAAGCACAAGAAAGACGCCGGTGAGGATCAGAAGAAAACGAAATCCAGTGCCAAAGAAGGCGAACTGCCATGCGGCGTGCGAGAGTGTGATAACTTCGCTGACAAATCCATGGGCGGGCGTTCACTCTCGGTTGACGACGCTATCGACATGTGGGGCTCCAACGGCTACGAAATGCGGAAGGGGCGTGTGCGCGTCTGCAAATCTTGCTACCGAAAGTGGAAGAAGGAAAACAAGAACGACGAAATGTACTGACGTTCACTTTCACTTTCTCCCGTTGGGTGTGAAAAAGTAAGGTGTACCTCCAGCACATCATCCACCCCATGAATCAACGCACAATTGTCCGAAGTCTCACGACAAAAGATGGCACACTGGTCGCCATGAACGACGGTGTCGTCTCATGGAAACCACGTGAAGGCCGAGCGATGAGGACCAAACTCGAGGGTTTGCCGACCGTTCTTCTCGCCATGCGTGGGCCCATGGGACCCGTCGATGCAACGGCCATCGGAACCGCTGACGGGAATGTTGTCGTCTTGACCATACCCCGCTTGGAAACCGTTGCAAAGTTCTCCCTCAATTCTGGAAGCATACGCGCATTGACGCTGGTTGATGAGGGCGCCCTCCACTTTCTCGTAGGTACACAACACGGGGCCGTGTGGTCGGTCTGCGACGGACGAGCAAAACGCTGCATTCACGAATTTTCCATCGACGGTCCGGTCTCAAGCCTCCACATCGAAGGTGAGCGGGTGCATGTCCGTAGCGGCTGGATGCATCACGTTCGAACGCTGGATGGCTCCTCTCATGATGTTGAAAACACGGCTGCTGCCGACCGTGTAAAACGACACAAGCGGCTCAGTCAAACGTATTTCATGCCCTATCCGGCTTAGACCGTTTCGTGTTCTTCAAGCGGCCATGGTGTTCGCGGTGTTAACCAAACTGCTGTTGGAGCAGGTCGGTCCCACGAAGATGGTGGCCGGCCTTCGTTGTTCACGGCCTCCTCATGGAAGGCGAGATGCCGGTCAAGCACCTCCTGAACATGCTCCGCTCCACGAATGGCTGGACCTTGTAAAGGTACGATGGATGTCAGATTCAGCCGCTTGATGCGTTTGATGCTGGCGATGACATCGATCAAGGAACCACCAGGAAGGTCCCAGCGAGTCGGTCTGTCAGCCCTCGGAATGAGTGCTCCCACCACCAAGGTTGACAGGTGCGGTATGTGAAAACCCATACCCTCGCTGGCATGACCGGGCAGATGGATGGACACCACCTCGCCACCGCCCATGGGAAAAACATCCTCTTCGCTCAATCCCTCAGTGGCCGTTCGGGGCATGTCTGAGTCGTAGCGATTGGCCCACGTCGTGAAAAAATCACCCGTCTCAAGGGCGGCTTGGCCATCGGCGTGGATGTGAACAGGAACACCCCCGAAGGCCTCGGCAACATGTGCGGCACCACCCGAAACTGGAAAGCGTCGTGAGGTCAAGAGAATGCGGTCCAAGCGCTCCTCGCCCAATTGCCCGGTGATGCGTTCGACTTGCAGGGC
>CALGEM010000047.1 GCA_937881505.1 uncultured euryarchaeote | reverse complement strand
TGCTTCAAGCGGTCTGCTTGACCAGCGTGCATCTTCGATGCGGCCTTCAATTCCTCCGAAATTTTGTCCAACTTCTCCTCTTGGGCCTTCGAGAGGTGAGCAAGAGAAGAGGACTTCTCATGCTTCAACCAAGCCTCGGGTCCTTCGGCAGCGATTCCCATGTGGGAGATGCCCTCGAGTTCGTAGGAGGTAGCGTAGGGGGAGGAACCTCGGGGGGCCGTGAGTGCCTTCACCAACGTGTTCGCGGCACTGACCACGGTGATTGCACCAACAATCGTCACGATTGGGTGCTCTCGGGAAAACCGGCTCAATTCAGACTTCGAAGGTAGGATTCCATCAATCATCATTCATCCCTCCACGCAAAGGGGCTGCTCTCCTGCTGCCAAGCATAGACGCCAGCCGTTGTTCCTCCTGCAAGGAGGGCTCCGATGACGCCGAAAAGCACGGCTTTCTTCATCGTCTCCGGATTCATCCGGTAGCCGATGGAAGGGAGGGCGATGAACAAACCAAGAGCGGCGAGACCACCAAGACCACTACCAATCAGGGCCTGCTTCTTGGTCAGGGCGCCGAGACCATTCATGTCCCGGTAGGAGAGGTAGTCGTGAACAGCGTTCAGACGGTCGTCTGCCGTAGCGACGTAGGAACGAGCCCACTCGTCCACACGAGTCTCAGGACCGACCATGTCTTTCAAGCGAGAAGCGTTGGCGTCAAGCGAACGAATGTGGGAACGGACCATGTAGTTGGCCTGTCGGCTCATCGACGCCCCCTCCACAACTTCTGAACGCCTGACAGACCGGCGAAGACAGAAGCCCCAGTGTGGAGGTCAACAAGAGAGGACGGCGCTGGCTTCGCAATCGGTTGCTCTCCGTATCGTTGACGCATAGGGGCCGTTCCGGTCTTGTCAAAGAATATCTCACTGCAAAAATGGAATCAGGTTTTTAATGTTTAATCATGTTGATATCAATCTCCCTCAACTTGAGAGGGAGACTATTGATGGGGTGAGATATTACTCTGTCCCCGATGAAGAAGAACTTCTCCGACTGGTCTCCATTACTTCGGTGACCAGTC
>CALGEM010000046.1 GCA_937881505.1 uncultured euryarchaeote | reverse complement strand
TCGCTTTCTGGGAGGGGCGGCCCATCGAGCGTTGTTTGAGGATGCAGTTCGGGCGAGATTGGAATCATGATGCTGGACTCGTGAACACGGGGGTTGCTCAGGACATCGCCCATCTTGGAAACGATGTCCTCGAACACCTTCTCGTAGGAACCGGTCTTCATGGTGACGAATTGGTCGTAATCCATCTTCTTGGCGGCCTTCACGATGCTGGGACCGATGCTGGCTCGCTGCTTTGCCTCGGTAAGCCCCATCCCTCCGCGGCGCATCAACCGCTTGACCATGGCCTTTGGAGGAACGTCGGGAATGAGGAAGACGCTGTGGGCGTCAGGGAAGGCCTTCATGTATTTCTCCGCGCCCTTGATGTTCACGTCAATGACGTTCGTCGGATAGATGAAATCAACCCACCTGCGGCCGTAGTAGTGCTCCTTCTGCTTCTCCCACTCAACGAACTCGTCGTTCTCAACCATCTTCTCAAAGTCGGCCTTCGTCACGAAGATTCGGTCCACGCCATCCCTTTCTTTCGGACGACGAGGGCGGCTGGTGACGGTGAGGGGCTCCCCCACGCCGCTGAAGTTTTTCTTGAGGTGACGAATGAACGTGCTCTTGCCTGTTCCTGATGGGCCAGACACGATGACCAGATTGACCCTCTTTGCCTTGCGTGGGTTGACGTTGATGAAGGTCTCAACGTAGTCCACCTTCACACCGGGCTGGAAGCCCTCCAGAATCGAACCGACGTGCTCGTAAATGGTCTGCGCCAGTTTCTGCCCGAGGTCATCCTGCTCATGGCGAGGTGCGATGTTCACCATGATTTTCCCGGTGCCGAAGTACAGCGTCCCGCTAACGTCCGTTTCCTTGGGAATCATGTCCTTCAAGGCGGGAAGGTTGTCGTGGTTGAAGCGCAGGTAGGCCTGCGGTGCGCCCTGAGTCTCGCTCACGACTCGTGGTCCAAGTTTCCCCGTTCCCTTGTAGTCGTCAAAGGCTTCGATGGCCAGCCCCTTGTTGATGGGTGACTCGTAATCACCCACCCACTTGATGTGCGTAGCCACCG
>CALGEM010000045.1 GCA_937881505.1 uncultured euryarchaeote | reverse complement strand
CCGGTGACGTTGGCCATGCCTCCGCCTGCGCCGCTGCCTGAGCCGCTGCTCGCTGTTGTTGAGGAATCCCAGGTGTTGCTTCCGGAAACTAAAATGGGTACCATTTGAGGGGCTGAAGAACTGGTATTGCCCAATTTTCCACCACCGTTATGTCCCCAGCACTTCGCCTCACCGTTGTCAAGGATGGCGCAGGTGTGCGCATCGTTTGATCCAGCTGAAGTATCCACCGCAACAGCCGTTCGGCCCGTGCCTAAATCAATCGGCCCGACCCCAAATCCGTAGCAGCCATTGTTGCAGCCAGTTGGATAGCCCAACTGTCCGTAGGTAGACTTCCCCCAACACTTCGCCGAACCGTTGTCGAGGATGGCGCAGGTGTTGGCACTTCCAGCAGACACCGCAACAACCGTTCGGCCAGAACCAAGGTCAACTGCATCGGTACGAGGTGCTTGAATATTTGATTGGCTCGAATAGCCCGTCTGCCTGTCACCGTTGGATCCCCAACACTTCAGGTCGCCGTTGTCAAGAATAGCGCAAGTGTGGGCATATCCAGCAGAAACGGCCACGGCTGTCCGGCCCGTGCCGAGGTCAATCGCTGTGGATGAAGGTGCGTTGGTGTTCGTGTTACTTCCACCATCGCCCAACTGTCCGACACCATCACCCCCCCAACACTTCAGGTCGCCGTTGTCAAGGATGGCGCAGGTGTGGGCAAATCCAGCAGAAACGGCCACGGCTGTCCGGCCTGTGCCGAGGTCAATCGCTGTGGATGAAGGTGCGTTGGTGTCCGTGTTGCTTCCATCGCCCAACTGCCCGTAGGTGTTGTCACCCCAACACTTCAGGTCGCCAGTGTCAAGAATGGCGCAGGTGTGGTAATCTCCAGCAGACATCGCAACGGCCGTTCGGCCTGTTCCGAGGTCAATCGCTGTGGATGAAGGTGCGTTGGTGTCCGTGTTGCTCCCGCCATCGCCCAACTGCCCGTAGTTGTTGAGTCCCCAACACTTCGCCTCGCCGTTGTCGAGGATGGCGCAGGTGTGTTCATATCCAGCAGAAACGGCCACGGCCGTCCGGCCCGTACCAAGGTCAATTGTTGTGGTCGGTACATTGCCCCATGTGTGGGTGTTGCTTCCATCACCCAACTGCCCTCTACCATTACCTCCCCAACACTTCAGGTCGCTGGTGTCAAGAATGGCGCAGGTGTGCTGATGGCCAGTAGCCAACTTGTTGTTCGCATAAGCAAAGGCGGAGGAACTCGAAGAGCCACTGCCTGAGCCGCTGCTCGCTCCGGTTGACGAATCCCAGGTGTCGCTTCCGGAGACCGCAACGGGGGATAGTTGTAGGCCAGTGATTGTGCCACCATTGCCCAACTGCCCCTTGGCGTCATTTCCCCAACACTTCATATCACCATTGTCAAGGATGGCGCAGGTGTACACACCTCCTGCAGAAATGGCAACGGCCGTTCGGCCTGTGCCTAGGTCAATCGCTGTGGATGAAGGT
>CALGEM010000044.1 GCA_937881505.1 uncultured euryarchaeote | reverse complement strand
AATACACAAGCATCGCCTTGGATTCAAATGGAAATCCTCACATCACCTACTATGACGATACAAACGACGACCTGAGGTATACGCACAAAATGGGCTCTTCTTGGGCTTTCACGACCCTCGATTCCGTCGGTGTAACAGGAAAAGGTACGTCTCTTGCCATTGATTCAAACGACCATCTTCATGTGGCTTACAGAACCAACAGCACGGAGATTGCGTACATGACCAACCGCTCAGGTTCATGGGTCAAGACCACGCTTGATGCGAACAGCACGGGCAGCTGGGGTGTGAATTACATCAACCTCATGCTCGATGAAGGCGACGATCCACACGTGGTCTATTCGGACATGGCTGATTATGACATCTTCTACATGTCCAACACGCGTGGGATGTGGGAGCGCGTCCTCGTCGCTGGCGATTCCATCAGCAAGACTTCGGAGGCGACGATGGATGAAAACGGTGGCATTCACGTTGCGTACTACATTGACGGGTCATACGATGATATTGGCTATGCAGCCGTACGCAGTCTCGCCCATCGACCTCAATTTGAGATTGAACCTGACTTGCCAAATGGCGTTATCCTCGGTGTTGAGAACGGTACAATTTACGGAACACCCTCTGAGTACCTTGATTTGACTGAATATACAGTTTGGGCCAACACAACCAGAACCTCAGCCTTCACCACGTTCTCGATGAACGTTGACTGGGAACTGATGGCAAGTGTGGATTATCTTGAGACGCCAAAGAATACGGCCATCACGCCAATCACATTCAACTGGACTGCCTGGAGTTCAGGCGTGGCGAACGCCACTTCAAGCGTGTTCACATCGGGTGATTCTGGATGGTATAACGACATCGTCATCGACAGCAACGACAAGGCACACATCGTCTTCTATCGTGATGACAACGCCAACATTTACCACTCAACCAACGCTTCAGGTTCTTGGGTCACCTCCTCCATCGACACGAACAACAACGTCGGCAAATATTGCTCAATCGCCATCGATTCGAACGACGGGTTACACGTTTCCTATCAGTACAATACGGGTAACGCGCTCAAGTACGCTTACAAATCAACAAGTTCCTCTACATGGTCAAAAACCACCGTTGACAATACGGGTGGGAAGTTTACGTCCATTGCCATCGATTCCAATGACGACCCCCACATCGTTTACCGGGATGGTGGTGGTAATGGAGGCGACCTTGCTTACGCGAAAAAGACTAGCGGCTCGTGGAGCGTTTCATCTCCCGTGTATTCGGCGGGTGATATCGCAGCTACGTCAATCGCCATTGATTCAAACGATGATGTTCACATCGCCTATTACGATGCAGATTCAAGCAAAAAGGACATGTACCATTTGACTGATGCTTCGGGTTCTTGGGTGAGGACATTCCTTGAGGACATTGGTTCCAACACCGGTGGGACGAGTGTCAGCATCGCCATTGACCCAACAACCGATGAACCAGGTATATCCTACTTTGACATGGGCAATACAGACCTCAAGTATCGATCATATTCGGGGAGCTCCTGGTCGGCCACCACAGTGTCGCCGTCGGGCGATTATGGCCGATTCAACTCGCTTGCGTACGATTCTCTCGGCAATGTTCACATCTCGCACGAGCGAAACGGGGCGGATGATTTGTACTACACTTCAGACAAGACAGGCTCTTGGGTGACCACGGCCATCCATACCACCAACAGCGTAGGCACGAACACGGCCATTGCTGTTGACAGCAATGACGACATTCACATTGCCTACCGATACAACACCGGTACCGACCTCTATGTCGCCACCGTGCAAGGCCACAACACAGGTTCCATTTCCAGGTCTAATGTCGCAGGAGCAACCTGTAGCATTTCTCCTTCTCTTCCAAACGGTTTGACATTGAATCAAGGCACGTGCACCATCAGTGGAACGCCCACAACAGATGGCTCGAATACAACGTACAATCTCACTGCAACATCTTCAACAGGTGTATCAAAGAGCGGTGAATTCAAGATTTGGGTGACCTATATTGCTCCGTCAATCGCTTATACCGGTTCACCATTCACGTTTACAGTAGGTACGCCAATCACGAGCATTACGCCTTCGAATACCGGCGATAGCGCCTTTTGGAGCGCGTCCCCAAATCTTCCTACTGGCCTTAGTTTGAGCTCAAGCGGGGTGATCAGCGGAACCCCAACCGCGACGTCTGCTACAGCATTGTACAACATCACGGCCAGCAATTCAGGCGGAGAATCTACGGCGACCATTTCAATCACGGTCAATGAACAGGCGCCTAGTGACATCACATATTCTCCAGAAAACATGACGCTCGAGAAAGGAACGGCGATGACACCGAATCTGCCATCGACGAGTGGAGGGGCTATCACATCATGGGAAATCAGCCCATCTCTACCAAGCGGACTGACGTGGGGAACATCGGATGGTAAGATCAGCGGAACGCCGTCAATCTTGCAGACGACCAATG
>CALGEM010000043.1 GCA_937881505.1 uncultured euryarchaeote | reverse complement strand
TTCTCCGGTGTACTCAACCTTGGAGGTGCGAGCGACCAAGTTGTTCACCATGCTGGCATAAACGGGATCTCTTGCCATGTCTTGAGCGGTGTTGCACATGATGGCATGGCTGGTGGCACACGTCGTCATGACATCAAGTCCCTTCGCTTCTGCGAGGGCCAAATTACGGGCGACCAACGCGTCCTGGAGTTTGGGCGTAGCCTGCTTGATGACGTTGCCACCGTCGCTGCTGGCACGGGGGATCTCCACCAGTTGGATGTTAAGGGCCTTGCAGAGTGGTTGAATCGTGTCCTCTACTTCTGCAGCACCTGCTCGGGCGACGTTGCCGGGATAATATGCGATTTTTGCCATCATCTCACCTCAGAACCGCTGGTCAATCTCGTTGAAGAGACTGACAACTTCATGGTAATTCTCAACACGTCCATTGAACATCTTTGGAATGCGCCCCAAACCTGCTGGAGGAACGAGAAGGGCTTGCAGGCCACGGATGGGCGGGCCACCGTTTCGAGTGAAGGCAAGCGCCATTCGAGCAGAAACGCCGCTGAACACGTTGCTCACCAAGCCGAGCGGACCGAGAACCTGACGGTACAGCGTGGTTTCGTTCACGTTGCCCGACCACTTCACGCTGCGGCCGTACCACTTGACCAGTCGTCCGGATTTTCCAGCATAGCGACTTTGGTTCAACAAAGCGCCTCGGGCTTCGTTGAGGGAACGAGCAGCAAGTCGGCCGTCCTCTCCGTAGCGCATCAGGCTGGCGTGGTCGGCTTCTGACCAAACGCCATCCTTCTCTTGAAGCGAGGTCATGATGCTGCGACGTTGCTTTTCAGAGGTGCGTGGGTCAAGCACGCGGAGCCATTGTTGGAAGTGAACACCAGGGCCCTCGTAGTGAGGGTCGTGAGGCAGTGTGTCCGACATGGCTTGGATGAGTTGGAAGGAGAGCACATCGCCAGCCTGGTGAAGTGCGGTGGCGGCGGCTGAATCCATGGTACCCATGGGCATGCCCGAAGGAAGGCGTTCACCCTCTCGGGGGTCGGTGCGCATCCAAGGCTCTGCACGACTGCGATGACTCTCGTAGCGAGCGGTATCGACGATGAGGTCCCGAATCACGGGGTGACCGGGCAGTGGCTCAATACGGACACGACCACCGTCTTGGGTCAATGCACCGATTTGAACACAGTCAGCGAGAACGATACGCCCGTTGACACGAACACCGGTGGTTGGTGTACCGGCAGCCCCACCTCGTCGGAAGGCCAGGCTTCCGTCAACTTCGCGTTGCATGGTGATGAGGAGGTCCTGAACGGTGGCGTGCCCGGGTACAGAACAGGTCAGTGTGTCCCAACCGGATTCGGCAGCCTGTGGGCAGTAGCGGAAAATTTCCAGCGTGATGGTCAATTCATCTTGTTCAATGATGCCGGGAGCAAAGTCGCCTTCGATGACGTCGTCGTCATCACCGGCACCGTAAGCCTTCATTTCCTCAAGAAGTTCAAGTTGGAGCGTCCCGGATTCATCAACGCAAGCCAACAGAGGAAGTGCCTCTTCAACCCAAATCTTCCAGGGTGGTTCAAAATCAACATCGCATTCCTGAATGGGGTAGGCTTCGGTTCCGCCGAGGGCAGCGAGCTTGTTGTTCCAATCGTGGCCGGCCTTACAGTACTCGTCGTAGGATGTGTCGCCAATGGCACAGACGGAGAAATGAACTGAACCAAGGGCGGGGCCGTTGGCGTTGATGGCGTTCCACATGCCGTCGGCGTTATCGGGCATCTCACCTTCACCCCATGTTGAGGTGATGATCATCACGCGCTTCATGGTCGCCAATCGGGCAGGGTCAAAGCCGTCCATGTCCACCACGTTGGCTTCAAGACCGTAGTTGGCAGCCAATTTCGCGGTCTTTTCAGCCAAACCTGCAGCGTTGCCGGTTTGGGAACCAAAGAGGATGTTGATGGAGCGGTCGCCAGCGAAAACGGCGTTCAGAGCATCGGAAACACCTGCAGCAGGCGCAGCGGCAGCGGCAGAAGATAAAGATGACTTTACTATCATGTTAGTTTCTGCAGGTGATAAAAAAATTAACGTTATCAAAGAAGTAAGAGCAGCTACTTCATTAGGTTTAAAAGAAGCTAAAGATC
>CALGEM010000042.1 GCA_937881505.1 uncultured euryarchaeote | reverse complement strand
TCATTTCTCGCTTGATTTTGGATGAGAACGAGCGCACCAGACCGGTCGCTGTCATGATGGCGAACGATGTTGAAGAGGAATAAATCCGCTTCACATCTTGTGGATGGCATGACCCAACGTGTCGAGCACACCCTCGTGGGTCATCTCGGTCATCGTTGGGTGAGCGTGAATCGTGTGCGCAATGTCTTCCAGCACGGCACCCATTTCAAGCGCCAACGTCCATTCACCAACAAGTTCGCTGATGTGGGTGCCCACGCCCTGAATACCGAGGATGCGGTGGTCGTCTTCTCGAGCGACGACACGAACGAATCCACCGGTCTTTTCGGCCTCTTGGGTTAACGAGCGACCGTTGGCCGCCAGCGGGAATTTACCGATGATAACGGGGTGTCCTGCTTCTTTGGCTTGGTCGGGTGAGAGTCCGACGGAGACGATTTCAGGTTCTGTGAAGACAATGGCGGGCACGGCCACAGGGTCGTAGGCTCGCTTGTGGCCGGCAATCAGCTCAGCCACCATCTCGCCCTGGAAGGACGCAACGTGGGCCAGCATCTCACCAGAATCACAAAGGTCACCGATGGCATAAACGCCCTTCATGTTGGTCTCGCAGCGCTCGTTCACCTTGACGAAACCACGCTCGTCCAAGGCGACGCCGGTGGACTCGAGACCGGTTGAAGCGGGCTTGCGACCAACCGTGACCAGGACCTTGTCGGCGATGACATGTTGCATCTTCTTCTCGTCCTTCTCGTTCTTATCGATGAAGTTGAGTTGCACCTTGCCACCCTTGGCGTCTTCAACACCTTTGGCGAACACACCGGTGTGGACCTTGATTTTGTTCTTCTTCAGGAACAACTCAAGGGGACGGCGCAATTCTTTGTCGAAGAGCGGGAGCACGGAATCCATGGCTTCCACCACGGTGACCTCCGAGCCGAGCATGCGGAAGGTGATGCCGAGTTCAAGCCCGATGTAGCCACCTCCCACGACCACGACGTGGTCGGGCAGGGCTTCGAGCGAGAGGGCTTCTCGGGACGAGAGGACATGGTCGCTGAAGGGCATGAATGGGAGTTCAATGGGCACCGAGCCTTGGGCCATGATGACGTGGTCGGCTTGAATCAGTGTGGCGTCCTTGCCTTCGCCGATTTTCACGGTTTTGGCGTCTTGGAAGACGGCCCAGCCACTGACGAGTTCAGCACCGGCGTTCTTCAGAAGCGCTTCAACGCCCTTGTTCAGGCGGTCAACGATGCCTTCCTTCCAGCCGACCAGATTGCTCATGTCGAGTTCTGCGGGACCGGGGATGGAGATGCCCATGTGACCGTCTTTCCCAGCGTGCTTGGCCAGGTTGTGGAAGGTGTGGGCGGCGTGAATGAGGGCTTTGCTCGGGATGCAACCTCGGATGAGGCAGGTTCCACCGGCACGCTCGCCTTCGACGATGATGGTCTTCAGGCCGAGTTGAGCAGAGCGAATGGCAGCGACGTAGCCGCCTGGGCCAGCGCCGACAACGAGGACTTGGCATTGCTTGGTCTTCATCTCTTCCACCTCACATGAAAATGGTGGCTGGGTGTTCCAAGTAAGATTTCACCAACTGAACCAAACTGGCGCCGTCGTGGCCGTCCACCACACGGTGGTCCCACGACGAAGAGAGGTTCATGATGCGGCGAACCACAACGTGGCCATTGTGCACCACGGCTCGGTCTTTGGCGTTGTGAACACCAAGAATACCAACTTCGGGCTTGTTGATGATGGGCGTAGCGCCCAGGCCACCAAGTCGTCCAAGGCTGGTGATGGTGAAGGTGGAACCGGTCAGGTCGTCAACACCTGCTTTGCCGTCTCGTGTTGCTTGGGTCACACGGCCCATCTCGGCAGCAGATTGCCAGATGTCCATGGCTTCCACGTGCTTGACGACGGGGACGTAGAGCCCGCGGTCGGTTTGGGTGGCGATGCCGAGGTTGATGGCTTCGTGTCGGGTGACCACACCGGCTTCATCGTCGTAGACGGCGTTGCACTCGGGTCGTTGAGCGAGGGCCTTGACCAGCGCCTGCATGATGAACGGGAGGTAGGTCAACTTTGGAGCACCCTCGGGGCGGGTGGCGTTGAGGTGTTGACGCAGGGCTTCCAGTTCCGTGACGTCCACTTCTTCGAAGTAGGAGAAGTGAGGAATGGTGCTGTACGACGACATCATGCCGTCTGCGATCTTTCGTCGTAGGCCGATGACCTTGATGTCCTCGGTACCGTTTCGAGCGACCTTGGCGACACCGCCCATGGGCATCGACGGTGTGGCAGCAGCAGCGCCGCCAGCGATGTGTCGGTCGAGGTCAGCGTGGCTGATGCGACCAGCGGGGCCTGAACCGGCCACGAGCTGAAGGTCGATGTTGGCGGCTCGTGCTCGCTGACGCACAGCGGGTGATGCAAGGGCCTTGGTGCCAGCAGCACGAGCGACCGGTGCGGCAGCGGGCTGGGCGGCGACGGGTGGGAGTTCTGGTGCGGGAGGCGCAGCGGCCTTTTCCTCAACAGGAGCCTTTTCTTCTGCAGGTTCGTCTTTTTCAGCGACGGGCTCTGTGGCTTCTGATGCTTCCGAAGCGTTGCCTTCTCCATCAACATCGAAGACGATGCAGACGCCACCAACGGGCAAAATATCGCCGGCTTCACCGACGATGCTCGCCACGACACCATCGCAGGGTGCGGGGATTTCCACGGTGGCTTTGTCAGTCATCACGGACAAAATGGGGTCGTCTTCCTTGACGGTGTCACCAACGGCGACCATCCATTCAACGATTTCACCTTCAACGACACCTTCGCCGATGTCGGGCAGTTTAAACTCAAATTTTCCCATGTTTATTCCTCCTGTGTTCTTTGTATGGCTTCAGCAATGCGAGATGGACTTGGGAGGTAATCCCATTCGGTGGTGTGGGGGAACGGCGTGTCCCATCCGGTGACGCGCTCAATGGGCGCTTCGAGGTGGTAGAAACAACGCTCTTGGATGGAGGCGCTCATCTCGGCGCCAAATCCGCTGGTCTTTGGCGCTTCATGGACGATGACGACTCGGCCGGTTTTCTTCACGGAATTCACCACGGTGTCTCGGTCCCAAGGAACGAGCGTTTGGAGGTCAATCAGTTCACAGTCAACGCCTGAATCCTTGATGGCTTGCTCGCACACATGGACCATGGCGCCCCAGGCGATGACCGTGCAGGCGCTGCCTTCCATGACGATGTTCGCTTCCTCGAGTGGGAT
>CALGEM010000041.1 GCA_937881505.1 uncultured euryarchaeote | reverse complement strand
ACCGATGAACATCGGAGCCTTTGATGAAGTTCACTTGGGTAAAGCCGGCGAATTGCTGCCGGGGCTGGTCGAGGCATGGCTCAGCGAGAGCGATTGACCGGTGTTCACTTCATGCCGACCACGAAGACATGGTCACACTTCGGGCACTGCACCTGGCCTTGATACTCGACAGGGAATCGCAATGTTGCGCCGCATGCCGGGCAGGGTGATTTCACCTTGGTATCGGCCGCCACTGCCGGTTTTGTTTGGGTGGACATGCCCGTTGTTTCGAGTTGATATTCAATCACCAATTTACCAATGGCAGAGATCAAAAACACGACCAAACCGAGGTTGATGCCGAAGTTTCCAAGTGAAATCCATGACAAAAACGTCTCAATACCGTCGTCGCCGCAATTGTTGCCCATGGACATGCCGCAAAGGATGGCCAGAAGAAGGACGAGCATACCCGCCACCAGGTTCAGGCCGTAGGAGCCAACCACCAACACGGCACCAATTTTCATACCAGACTGTGCGAGTTGCGTCTGCTTGCTGCTCTCCTCAAATTCTTGGACGCCTGCCTGGAGTTGCATTTTTCCTTCCGCATCCACGAGGGGGCTCTGAAGCAGCACCTTGGGTTTGGCGCCGTGGTTTGAAACGAAGACCAGGACAGCGATGATAAGTGGAGGCAGCGCACAGAAAAACGACATAATCGGCGTGATGAATTCCCGGCATTCCTCATTCTCCACGCCCGTGGCCATGTCGGTGCAGGCTGTCATGGATGGAAACACGAGGTACCAAAGGAAGGCAAGAAGGACGAATAAACCACTCATCCCGCCGATTCGCCTCAGCATATTTGCACATTCTAGGTTCAACTTTTCAACATTGACCCGTTATGGGGGGCAGGTGGATGAAAGAACGTCCCTTAAGCACGTATGGAGCAGAACCGATAGATGGTGTGGTATGCTGCCTGTGAAGCTTTGATTGATTCACCGAGCACACCGTGCACGAAACGATCAGTTCATCTGACCCGAGGCAGCTTTGAGCAGACCGAGGAAGGGCGGGCTTGGCCTTCCGGGGCGAGATTTGAATTCAGGATGGAACTGGACACCGACATAGTATGGATGGTCGTTGAGTTCAAAGATTTCACAGCGCTGACCGGATTCGTCTTTGCCGACAAACACCAAACCGGCCTCCTCGATACGTTCGATGAGGTCGGGGTTGACCTCATACCGGTGGCGATGGCGCTCGTCCACCGAATCACCGGGTCCGTACAGGGCGCGAATGGTTGAGCCTTCGTGTTGCCAAAGGGTTGGCCTGCTACCCAGTCGCATGGTACCGCCGAGATGCGTTTTGGAGATTTCAGGCATGAAGACGACCGCTGCATGCTCGGGATTGTCCTCAAACTCTGTGGAGTTTGCGCCGGTCATGCCCAGCACGTTGCGACAGAATTCGATGGTGGCGATTTGCAGACCAAGGCAAATACCCAGGTAGGGGACGTTGTTGGTGCGGGCGTAATGAGCGGCGAGAATTTTACCCTCAATGCCTCGGTCTCCAAAGCCACCGGGAACCAAGACGCCGTCTGCGTCTCGCAGATGCTTCCATGCGTCATCGTGCTGTTTCTTCTCCCAGCCTTCCTCAAGATGGCTGGCTTCAATCCAGTCGATGACGAGTTTACGGTCGACCGCCATGGCCGCATGCTGCAGGCTTTTGATGACCGAGAGGTATGCATCGGAAAGGTCGGTGTACTTGCCAACCATGGCGATGTGGACCTCTTCGGTGAGGGTATCGAGGTGATGGGCCATTTCCTTCCAGTCACGAAGCAGGGAGGTGGCCGAGCAATCAACGTTCAAAATGTCGCACAGACCTTGTTCTTGGAGCATCAGTGGTACGTGGTAGATGTTCGGTACATCGTGCGTGGACATGACCGCTTCAGGTTTGACATGGCAAAACGCCGCCAATTTATTCCTCGTCTCATCGTTGAGCGGTGCCGAGGATCTGCAAACGAGGATATCGGGGGAAATGCCCAAGCCACGCAATTCTTTCACGGTGTGTTGGGTTGGTTTCGTCTTCTGCTCTCCAACCGGTCCAAGAACAGGCACGAGCGAGACATGGACAAAGGTCACATTTTCACGACCGACACGGAATTGGAACTGGCGGAGTGCTTCAACATAGGGTGAGGATTCAATGTCGCCCACCGTGCCACCCAACTCGATAATGCAGGCGTCAGGCACTTCTTCGCTGCCATCGGCAGGGCGCTTTGCCACATCTTCAATCCAGTCCTGAATCGCATCCGTGATGTGGGGAATGACTTGGACGGTTTTGCCGAGGTAGTCGCCGCGACGCTCGGCTTCAATGACCTTGGAGTAGATTTTTCCAGTTGTCAAGTTGTTGTCTTTGGAGAGGTTGATGTCGAGGAAGCGTTCGTAGTTCCCCAAGTCAAGGTCAACTTCTCCCCCGTCGTCGAGCACGAACACTTCTCCGTGCTCAAACGGCGACATGGTGCCAGCATCGCTGTTGAGGTAGGGGTCGATCTTGATGGATGTCACTCGCAAGCCAGCGCTTTTGAGCAGGACGCCAATGCTACTCGCAGTGACTCCTTTTCCGAGTCCTGAGAGGACTCCTCCGCTGACCACGACGTACTTCATTGCACCATCAACGGGATTTGAGGCCGTCGCGCCTCCCTAATCAACATACCGAACAACCTCGGTTCATCACCACCAAATCGCAATGACCGAAGGATGAAAAGGTGTCCAAGCAAGAACAAACCGAGGGCGAAGGATGGGCAGCGTTCCAGCGACCATGATGGCGTGGACAAAAACGCGTCCGGAGGTTGGTGGATTCACCCTTGAAGAGCACGCCGTTCCAAATCCTGGCCCGGGCGAAGTCCTCGTTCAAACGCAATCCACCTCGGTGTGTGGCACAGACCTCCACATTTGGAAGTGGGACGAATGGAGCCGGGAGAACGTCCCCCTTGGAACCGTAACCGGTCACGAAACCAGCGGCCGAATCGTGGCGTTGGGCGAAGGCGTCTCGAGCCATGCCATCGGCGACCATGTCGCCATCGAGTGCCATTTGGCATGTTGGGCCTGCCCTCGTTGCGACGAGGGAAACGCTCATGTCTGTGAAAACGGGTCCATCTTTGGCGTTCACGGCCACGGGGCGTTTGCGCCTTATTTTGTCATTCCAGCCATCAACGCCCGGCACGTCCCCGAGGGTCTTGACCCCGGCCACGCCTCCGTTCAGGACCCACTTGGCAACGCCATTCACACGCTCACCGGTGGACCCATTGACGGAGCTACCGTAGCCATACACGGCTTGGGCCCCATCGGTCTCTTCGCCGTTAACGCCGCCAAAGCCATGGGCGCAAGCACCGTTATTGCGGTGGATTGGGACAACACCTACCGCATGAACCTCGCCAAGGAACTGGGTGCTGATATGGTGCTGGGTAAAGACGACGATGTGGTCGCCTCCATTCTTGAGGCGACGGAAGGAAGGGGCGTGGACAACAGCTGCGAATTTTCAGGCGCCGCTTCGGCCCTATCGAACGCCATCCATTCAACCCGAATGGGTGGCTACGTCAACATCCTTTCCGTCTACGGGCAATCCATGCCCGAGGTTCCGATGAACGAAGTCGTGTTCCGCTACCTTCACCTCAAAGGCATCAACGGGCGCAAGATGTGGTCCACGTGGGACACGATGCACGATTTGCTCGCTCGTGGTGCCATCGATGTGGACAAGGTCTTGACCCATCGCATGAGCATTGAGGCTTTTGAGGACGCCGTGCAGTTGGCGCTCACGGGTGATTGCGGAAAGGTCGTTCTCGACTTTTGATCCTCAGGCCTTGATCCATCGGTAGCGTCGAGCACCTTCTTCTACGCCTTCCTCGCCGATGTCAACCAGAGCAAATTCGCCCCTTGGTTCGATGACGCTGTTGTCTTGGGTTCCCTTGTGGAGATTCTCATAGGTCACGTGGTCAATGGCCATTCGTCCGGCGAGGCGCTCAAACAACCGCCAGGTGGCGACCACTTCTCGCCATCGGGGGTTGACCTTCCCTTCAAACACCTTGGCTTTGGCACCCGAGCCGTAGCCGCACATGCCAAAGAGGACATTGTCGAGGTTGCTGTTGTCCTCGAGGTCGGATTCAAAGGTTGACATCAAGGCGAGGAAAATTGAACCGGTGTATTGGTTTCCAATCAGACTGCTCGCCCGTTGACCTTTTTCGATGCGGCCAGCATGGAACTCGGCGTATTGCGGTGTCTTGGAGATTTGTCGGCGGTACGCATCCTTCTCTTTTTCCCAAGCCTCGAGGGCGTCTTTGCTCTTTGACTTCGGCTGCTCGGGCATGGGCCCAATGGCAGCGATGACGTCGTCCCACATGGGTGTGTTTTCGCGGTCGTGCCGGAACACATCGGGGAACATGCGCTTGGCTTGGTAAGCGTAGGGCAAGTGCATGATGATGCGAGACCATTGTTGGGTGAACGGTTCATCGGTTTCAGGGTTGATTCGACCACCGCGCTCTGCTTTTTGACTGAAATCGTAGAAGGCTTGGCGCACCGCATTTTGGTAGCAAAGGTTGGAAAATTGGCCGTCAAAGACAGGGTCGTCCCGGTGCACACTGACTTTTTCTTCACCGTGGGCAAAGATGCCGAGTTTCCGAACGGTTGATTTTGGAAGGTGGCGAATCATGCGTTCAATGATGCCTTTCTTGACCGTTTGACCGGCTTCCTGAGCCAACTGCATCACGTTGGAGATGACCGAGCGGATGGAAACTTCTCGGCGGGGCTTGAAGAAATCGTGAACCGGCGTGGTTGAGACGCCAATGCAGTCTGGAATCTCCAATAGTCGTGGGTTTCGGCGAATGAGAAGGGCGCCACCTCCGGCACCTTGGGTGTATTCGCCCGACGACTCAAGAGCGTATTTGGCGTTGTCAGAGAAGATGACGATGCCCAGGCGCTCATCGTTTTCATTGGAGCGAGCCACCCAGTCAAGCGTGGTATGCAGAGCGTCAACCGCCCCGATGCAGGCGAAGGTCATGTCAACGACATCGCACGTCTGGAAGCAATCCTCGCCAAACCGCTCGGCGTAGCGTTGGGTGAGCATGTCAACGATGTAGGTCGCTGTTGGTTTGGCGCCGTCGAGGGCGGACTCTGTTCCGAGGTACATGCGTCCGATGGTTCTCGGGTCCAACCCGTTTCGGTCGATCAACTGCATGACGGCCATGGCACCCATGGTCGCCGTGTCTTCATGGACGTCTGGAATGGCCATGGCTTCAAGGCCAAGCCCCTTGCTGAGTTTGCCATAGTCGGCCCCCCGAAGGTCGGCGAAGTCCTTCATGTCCATGTAGAGACGGGGGAAATGAATGGCGATGTCGTCTATGCCGACAGGGGTCTCAAGAGCACCGGACACCCCCCGTCGTCGGGCGTCGTCTATTTGAAGAACTGGTTTCAGTCAAGGTACTTCGTTCAATCTTCCTCGGGAAGTTCAGGAACCGTTGGGTCTTGCTTTGCCCACAACACATCGTCAATTCGCAGGACGGATAAGGCGGCTTCGGTCGCACCAGCAAGCACTTGGCGGGTGATTCGCAGAGGTTCAACCACCCCGTCTTCGACCATGTTCGCCGGTTGTTTCTTCTCAACGTTCAGCCCGATGAAGTGGGCGTTGGGGCTTCCATCTGTGGTCTGCTTGGCCACGGTTTGCAGCAAGGTGTCAAGCGGGTCCAAGCCAGCATTTTGAGCCAAGGTTCTGGGAATGATTTCAAGCGCGTCGGCAAAGGCTTCAACGGCCAATTGTTCCCGGCCAGCAAAGCCTTCTGCGAACCTTCGTAGATGGCGAGCGAGCGCGATTTGGGTGGCTCCGCCACCCGGCAAGAGCGCAGGCTCCTCAAGCAGCTGACAGGCGACGCCCAAAGCGTCAGCAAAGCAACGTTCCACTTCTCCAACCGCTTCGTTGGTTGAACCTTTGGCGATGAAGGTCGCCCCACCTTCTTCGGTTTCGACAATCCAGTGCATGACACCGTTCCAACGTTCATTGCTGCTTTTGATGAAGACGCCCACATCCGAGGCGGTCAAACCCTTCACATCGTTGTTAAGGGTCGCGTTTGTACCTCGGGCGAGCAGGTCGAGGTCCGCTCGTGAGACCCGGCGATAGGCTTGGATGCCGGCTTCGGTCAAGGCAGCATGGAGGTCGTCGTCGATGCCTTCCTTGCACGCCAAAAGGGTCACGCCGAGTTCAACCAGGTGGTCAATTTGTTCAAGCAAGACGGTTTTTTCCTTTTGTCGGAAACTCTCGAGGACGCCGGTACTGGATACATTCAGTTTGACATTGCTCATCAGTTCTTTCCGCTCCAACCCACCGTCGACCAGAGCGATTTTGCCGGAGGGAAGCTGCTTTGGCATCCGGTCGGAAACTCGCTTCTTGGCGAGCACCAATCCTGTCACCAGTGCTGAGTCGGTCATGCTCCCGCCGGTTTGTGTCAAAATTTTCACCCGAGTGGGGTCAGCAAGGGGCCCAGACGGGCGCTGCTCAACCACGGCCTTGGCTGCTTGGACGGCCAACGCCGCCAAGTGGTGTTGCATGGCCTGGTGAATTTTGCCTGAGAGTGAGGTGGTGGCCGCCGCTAGCATATGGTCGTCAGTGGCTTTGATGACGAGGTTTTCGAAGTGGTTGCGACAGGCATCTTCCGCGTGTCGATAGCCGCGCGCAATCGCTGAGGGGTGGACGCCTTGGAGCACCAATTCCCATGCGTTTTGCAGCAATTCAGCAGAGAGCAGGACAGCGCTGGTGGTGCCGTCTCTGGCAATGCGGTCTTGGGTAGTGGAGGCGTTGATCAGCATGTTGGCAACCGGGTGTTCAACCTTGGCTGATTCAAGGACGGTAACGCCATCGTTGGTGACCATGGTTCGGCCTTCATCATCGATGAGGAGTTTGTCTTGGCCCAAGGGACCAAGTGTGCTCCGGACCGCTCCAGCCAGCGCCATGGCGGCCGTGATGTTGTTTCGCAGGGCTTCCCGGCCCGTAGAGCGCGTCGTCTCCTTGAGAATGGGGACTTCGCTCATGGCTCATCCACCGGCCGCTTCCCCATAAGCCAAGCGCTTAGGGTCGTTGCGGGTTTCATCAGTCCTCGTCTTCGACCACTTCAAGGTCGGCATCG
>CALGEM010000040.1 GCA_937881505.1 uncultured euryarchaeote | reverse complement strand
AGGTATCTGTAGGGGAACCTGCAGATGGATCACCTCCTAAGAAACCGGAGGCTGGGGTCGCTTGCGACCCCAGTCTCCAACCCTTTTTTTATCCCCTGTCAAGTTTACTTTTTACACCACTTGAGTTGGAGTGTGGAGAGATTGGCGATTGGCACTGGCGTGTTCGTCTCAATCGAATGCCGCCATGAGCTTGGCTTCGATGGTGGTTCTGAACGTCAAGAGCGTCAGCGTTGGTGCCTCAGCGTTGACGGTGATGGTGGCGCCTCGGTTGAAGTGCACCTCGTCCCAGCCGTCAGGGACCACGTAGCCACGATGCATGTCCGAGGTGATGGTGGTCTCCTCGTCGGTCCAATCCATCCACGCCCAACCATTCGTCCGCTGCTCGGGGGACAGGTCGCGTGCATAGACGAAATAGTGGTGCGGGCCTCGCTTCACCGATGCCTTCGTTTTGATTTGTTCGAACTCTTCGTCGCTCATGGCGTTGCGCAGCCAGGCACCTTGACCGTACCACGTCGAGAACAGCAGGCCGCTGCTCTGCTGATGAGTTTGTTGAGCGCCCCGGCGCAAGTGGTACTTGCTTGGCGCATACTGGTGTGTGTTGGCGATGAGCAAGTCATTCATGGCCGGGTCGGTGGTGAATCGGTTGCCTGAGGTGGTGTCGATGATGGCCTGGAGCCGTGGTACTTCATTCACGATGGCCTTGCCAGCAACCACGCTTTGGAAATCCTCCTCAAAGGTGGCCATTGACGAATCCATGTAAAATCCATAACTCCCTTCTGGGTCTTCGCTTCGTGGATGTGAATTCACGCCCATGACCGGTGTGGCGGCGTCAATGTTGTGGGATAATGATGTCAGGGTGCCGTCACCACCAAACACGATCACCAAATCCCGCGCAATAAAGTCAGCCCTGCGTACGTGTTCACGGGGCTTGTAATCCACATGATGGGTCGGCGAGGCCAACCGCTGGAGAATGGCTTTGAGCGACATCAGGCCTTCGTCGTGCACTCCCTCGAAGTTTTTCTTGTATGCGACCAAGATGTTCACTCGTCTCCCCCCCTTATTGACAACGAAGGGTTTCTGCTTCAAGAACACAACCCTTCCTCCAAAAACGAGAAACTATCAAGAGGCATCGTTCAATGGTTGAACCATGCAAGACGATTCACCTTGGGGCGATGTCCCTGACGAAAACCAACCAAAGCTTGAGGATGCTCCAGCCTCGCCACCTCAGCCGGTCTCCATTTCAGAGGGTTTTGCACCGATGAATCAGGGCACCATGCTCACGGGTACCACCCAGATGCCAACGGGGCAACTCATCTATCTCCAACCGCCCTCAAGTGCAGCGAAGGTGGTCGGTATCCTCGTTGTCATTTACGGCGTTCTTTTCGGCGTGATTGGGAGCGTACTGAGTCTTTTCGGCAACCTCCAACTGGGGAACTCCACCTTGATTGTCTTTGATGTCGTCGCCTTGCTCATCGGTCTGGCCACCCTTGTGGGCGGTGTTATGTTGATCAATTATCAACGCCGAGGCGTCATGGTGTTACTTCTCGTTATTGGATTGAGTACCCTCGTTGGTCTCGGTCAATTCACGATGGTTGACGACATCTACGACCAAATGCTGGACGAAGGGGAAATCACACAGGAAGAATACGATGCGCTGCAAGAAGTTGGTGGAATCGTGCAAGGTGTTGGCATGATCATGGTGGTGTTCTGCAACGCCATCTGCGGCTTGTTTGTGGCCATCCCGTTAATGGGCTCAAACAACGGGTT
>CALGEM010000039.1 GCA_937881505.1 uncultured euryarchaeote | reverse complement strand
CAACGTGGCTGTAGCCGCAGTTTACGGGCCTATGGAAGCCCACCCTCGGAAGATTCAGCGTCAAGACCGAGCCGTGATTGATGTTCGATACAACATGGCACCGTTCTCAACCTCTGACCGCATTCGTCCTGGTTTCAATCGTCGTTCCCGAGAGATTTCCAAGGTCACTGCCGAGGCTCTTGAGTCGGTCGTCCTGGTTGAACGCTATCCTCGCTCGAAGATTCGAGTTGAGATTGAGATTCTCGCTGCTGAAGCAGGTACTCGATGTGTAGGCATTACCGCTGCTGCGGTGGCCTTGGCTGATGCAGGTATTCCCATGCGGGACATGATTGTAGGCGTCGCTTCTGGAAAAATTGAGGACACGGTTGTTCTTGACCTGGATAAAGCAGAAGACAACTACGGTCAAGCTGACCTTCCCGTTGGTATCTTGCCCAACACAGGTGAAATCGCGTTCCTGCAAATGGACGGAGATTTGTCTGCCGATGAATTCAACTTAGCCATGGAGTACAACTTCAAAGCTGCCAAAGAGATTCACGGCATCATGGTTGACGCTTTGAAGCGCAAATACGATGGAGGTGAGGCCTGATGGTTGAACTCGTCCCCTCCTTGTTGCGACAGGAACTCGCCCGTTTGGCCGAGGAAGACAACCGAATCGACGGCCGCGGTCGCTGGGATGCACGAGATGTTTCGTTGGAAACGGATTGCTTGTACAACGCCGAAGGCTCTGCCAAGGTCGTCATTGGTGGTACAGTCGTTTACGCTGGAGTGAAATTTGAACTCCGAACGCCATGGCCAGACCGTCCAACCCAAGGTTCCTTGATGTGTGGTGCTGAACTCCGACCAGTCGCTGGCCGAAAATACGAACCCGGGCCCCCCTCTCCTCAGTCCATTGAGTTGGGCCGTGTGGTTGACCGTGGGATTCGTGAATCCGGTTGCATCGATATGGAGAGCCTCTGCATTGTTCCCGGCGAGAAGGTCTGGGGTGTCATGATCGACATCCACGTTCTCTCGGACCAAGGCAACATCTTCGACGCTTGTGGCTTGGCAGCCATCGCTGCTTTGCGCACTGCCGTCGTCCCTGCTGAGCGCTTCGATGTTGGTGAAGACCACAAGCTTCTGGTGAATGGCACTCCGATTATGGCTTCATTCACACGTGTTGGTGGACGTTTCGTTCTTGATGCCAACGAGCAGGAAGAACTCGGTGGCGATGAGCGTATTCACATCACTCTGGGTGATGAAGGCCATCTCCACTCCCTACAGAAGGGGCTAAAAGGGGTGTTCACTCCCGCCGAGTTTGCCGAGATCTTTGATGTGGCACAAAAGCGATGCGTGGAACTTCGAGAACTCGTGGCAGAAAAGGAGGGGAACTGATTGGCAAAGCGAACCCAAAAAGCAGGCGCAACAGCACGATTCGGAGCACGCTATGGTGTGTCCGTTCGCCGAAATGCAGGCTCGGCTATGGCCAAGCGTTCCCGAAAGTACACCTGTCCAGTCTGCCAGTACCCTAAGGTCGAGCGCCAATCCGTCGGCATCTGGTCGTGTAAGAAGTGCGGCCACACCTTCGCTGGCGGTGCCTGGGAACCGTTCACTCGTGCCTCCGATGCCAACAACCGAATTCTCCGCCGCTCCGTTGACGGTGCAACCACCGCCGACATGGCGTTCATCGCCCAAGAAGCGGCCATGAACTACGAGCGTGAGTTGGCTAACCGCCCCTCTCTTGAAGAGGAAGAGTGACCAAGCATTGGTGTTGGCCATGTGGCATCTGTCGCTTACCGTTCAATCGCGTAGCGTCAAGGACACACAAGCGCTTGCTGCTTGCTTGGCCACCGATTGTGCAACCGAATGGTTGGATGAGGGTCGTTTTTCAATCACACTCCATGAAGCTCACTGCAAGGACTTGCGAGCCATGTGGAACACACGCTTGCGAGGCTTGATCGCTACCGATTCCGTGCTACAGGTTTTCGGAAAGCATTCTTGAACCTCGGCTTGCTGCTTTGTACTGGTGAGTCCATGGAACAACTTGACCAACTCCAACTCGTCGTGGCAGAAGTCCAAGCTGCACGCCAACAGGTAAGCAGTGTTCGCGCCCAAGTTCAGGAACTCGAAGGCACCATTGCGGCTGTTGAGTCTCAGCCCGAGGGTTTGACATTGCACCGACAGATGGGTGGTGTTTTGATTGAAGTGGCGGACAAAGAAGCCCTTCTGGGCGAATTGCGAGAGACTCTCGAATCTCTCAGTGTTCATCTCGAGCGCTTTACAGAACGTGAGAAGCAATTGATTCAGACGTATGATGAACTCAAGCAATCGCTCCAAGGTGCACAAGAATGACCGCTTCCGACGAATCGTTGTCCGAGGAACTTCTTCGGCTTCATGATTGGTTGACAAATGTAACAACGAACGGGCCAGTCGCCGTGATCACGGGAAAGAATGGCGATATGGACACCGTTGGTTCCGCTGTCGCTCTGGCTGCTAGCCATCCAAACTTGATGGCGGCCGGACTCCATGTTGGTCGTGTTGCGCAACGTATGATTGAGCGGCATAACGCACCTTATCGGGTGTTGAAATCCACCAACACGGGTTGGCCCAAACAACTGGCGGGCCTCGTTGTTGTTGATGCAGCTGCACCCGACCAAACGGGGCTTACATTACCTGAGGTGCCACTTTGTATCATTGACCATCACGCCACCGATGGATGGGCGCTCGGGGATGAGGATTTGAGTCTAAAATGGGATGTTCGTTCGACAACTGAAGTGGTTGGTCGCTACCTTTTGGCCCATGCACCGCAAGCTCTCACGCCTCCAGTGTGTGAATTTCTCCTCGCAGGATTGGTGACCGATACGGGTCGTTTCCGGCATGCGGATGCGGGCTCATTCTCTACGGCATCGATGTTGATTGAACGCGGCGGCTTGGATTATCAGCACTTCATCGAAGGCATGGAAGACACCACCATGACGCCGAGCGACCGCGGAGCCGTGCTTCGGGGACTTCAACGGGCTGACATCACGGAGGCTGGTCCCTGGACCGTTCTCAGAACCACCGCCGGTACACTCGAAGGCAAGGTCGCATCCATGTTGAATGGCTTAGGCGCTGATGCAGTGGTTGTCACGCGTCATCGCAACGGCAGTACCCGCCTCACCGTGCGAGCCCCGCGTTCAAGCGTGATAGCCGGACTTCACATGGGTGAAATCATGAACATCATGGCTCAATCAATTGGCGGCGAGGGCGGTGGGCACGACGGTGCTGCTGGATGGACCGGGGATGTGGACCCGATTGAAGCAGAAACCGCCTTTATTGACGCCGTTGCCCGAACACCACGACGAGAGGTGAATTCATGACGACGATTGAAACACCGCAAGGCCCTGGCGTCTTCATTTCTCGCTGGCGCAATGAAGGCCCCGTAGAGAGTGATGTCCTCGCAAAGTGGAAGGAAGAACTTGAGTGGCCTTCATGGCTCTCACTGGCAGAAGCCGCCCTCTTCATGGATGCTCCCGAATTGCTGGAGGCGATGGAACCACACCTCTCGAAAGGCGAACAGGCCGTTCTGGGTTTGGTTCGTCGACGGTGGTTGGGCGACACGCGCTTGGATGAAGCGATCGAGTCAGCCCTTGAAGTGGTTCGCACCCCTGAATCCCGAGATTTAGCCCTTGAAGGCCGTCTGCGAATGGAACGAGGTCTCGCTCGTTTTGAAGCAGGCGACACGGAGGGAGCTGAAGAGGATTTGACGTGGGCAGAAACACGCTTGAAATCGGTGGCCAAAGCCAGTCGCGACCACGACCTTTCTCTCCTCAACAAGGCAGCCTACCACATGGCTCAAGGAGAGGCATTGATGGCGCTTCAGGTGTACGGTGATATTTCAAGAAAAGCAGGCCATGCCCATGAAACGATCGCCATTTCCCGTCTCGGTGCGAGTCGCATCCGACAGGCGCTTGGGCATCTCTTTGACGCTGGGCGGCATGCTTGGAACGCACACAAACATGCCATGCTCGCAGCCCAAACGCAAATGGCCATTGAAGCGGGGTCCCTCTTCTTGGACCTCGCTATCGGCCACCAATCGCAAGATGCCCAACCCATGCATGTTCAAGTTGAGAATGCCCGTCCACTGGACCTGGAAGAAGAGCCTCCCGTGCTGGCCGTTCATCCCGATGACATCAACGGGGTGTTTGAATGGTGTTGCGAACATCTTCAACCCGGCTGGGGCGGTCCTGAACGTCCGGACATACGAGCCATGTTGACGTTGGCTCACCGGCTTGAGCGAATGGAGGCCTTTGCTTCCTTAATGAGTCAACCAGAAGTTGTGGAAGACCCGATGCTGGCAGCGGTGGCCCAAGCCTGCGCTTCTACGCCCGAGGAAACAGCGGCATGGGGCCAGCGTTTGGCCGAACTGGCGATGCCGTGAGTCAAGACGAAAAATGCCGTGCGAGGTCCTCGAATTCCTCAACCGTCCATGCCTTAACTGGCGGTACATCCTTCCACCATTTCACAGACGAGACCTTCTCATCGTTTACCTGCCAGTTTCCTGCGGATTCTGCTGATACGACAACATGTGCCACCCAACCTTTGGGGTAGTAGGTTTTGTTCCATGAAACAAGGGTGCAATCCAATCCAGTCTCTTCCCGTACTTCGCGAATCAACGCCTCCTCTGGAGTCTCATCCTGCTCGAGATGGCCACCCGGAATCTCCCACCCTCGTTCGGGATGTTCAACAAACAACACTTCACCTCCTTCGCCCATCGGCGTAAGGGCTTGACCTTCACGAGTCACCCATGCCAAGACGAAGATGGGTGAGTTGCTCATGGCTCACACCATTTGAGATTGGATTTGAGCCAACCACTCTTCGGCCCAACCTTCACCCGATGCCAAGAGGCGCCGAGCGAGGAAGAACGCTGCTTGTAAGTCGCCTTGTTCCATGAGGTTCGCCAGTTTTGCCTCGTCGGGATGTGCTGTGCTCTTCTCGCTGTCTTCCTCAGCGGGCTGGATGGGCTCGGCCGGGGCCGAGATTCGTTCTGTCAGCGATTGCATGCCGTCGAGGAAGGCCTTTCGATGGTCAATAGACGGTCCCGACCATGGCTTCTTCTCCTTTCCGTCCATGTTGCCTTTGAGACGTTCAAGGAACCTGTCTCGTTCCTTGAGGTGTGGGCGCAATTGTTGGACTTGGTCATAACACGACCAGGCCTCATCAATTTCGTTTCGTCGTTCATGAAGCCGCCCCATCTCCAGCCACAATTCGTGGTTGATGGGACGGTGGGCCAGCAGGTGTTTGGCCAATTCTATGAAGACCTCTTCATGGCCTGCCGAGCGCAGCCGTTCCAAGCGACGACCAAAGACGATGTTAGCTCGCTGGTCTCGGAAATCAAGGCGTCGGCAACGCTCGGCGAATTCGCTGACCCCTACATCGCCTTCGGTTGTGGAGAGGTGCTCCCACCAAGCATCGGGGTCAAGGGCGTCCCGGGCAAACGCCGCTTCCAACAGTTCTCGCCCCACGCTGAGATAATCTATGCCGCTGAGTTGGTCGAGGTTTTCTGGGTCCCTTCCGAGGATGATGAACACGTCTTCCAATACGGCGTGAAGGCCGTCAGCGTCCTCGTTGAGGACCTTGAGTTCGGCGAGGTACCTCCAATTTCGTTCATCGGTGAAATCATGGAGAATGGCTTGACGAGCGTTTTGTTCCGCCCATGCCATGTTTTCCGCAGCACGTGCCGGGTCTGCTTTTGCCAATTTCGCAAATTTTTGAGCGGTTGAACGGTATCGGTTACCCAAGTTCCTGCGAGGATGTTGCAGGAGGTCTTGGCTTTCAGACATTCAACGACCTCACTGCACGGACATGAACCCATCTCGGTTCACACCAAATTCAATGGTGGCATCGTAGCCGATCTTGGACGTTCGTCCGTTTTCATAACGCGATGGGTCAAGGGAACTTCCTCGCTGGTCACTGAGAATCAAGGTGTCCTTGTCGGGTTGCCAACGTGTCATCATCGCCCATTCAACGCGGACAGGGTCGGTGATGTCGATGTCCTCGTCAACAACGGTGACGATTTTCATGCTCTTGTGCCCATCAAAGGCGGCCTTGATGGCTTTCATACCGTCATCAGGATT
The DNA here is from genome assembly GCA_937881505.1 of uncultured euryarchaeote. Taxonomy (GTDB): domain Archaea; phylum Thermoplasmatota; class Poseidoniia; order Poseidoniales; family Poseidoniaceae; genus Poseidonia. Next base: position 8,077 of record CALGEM010000039.1, on the reverse strand, counting down.
CTTCTTGCGGATTTTCAGCACGGCTCCCAACCAACCGCATCCACCTTCGGTCATGTGGACATCAAGGCACTCAACCACTTCGTTCACAGCTGCCTTGATGGTCGGGGCCCGTGGAAGACCCATCAGTGTCTTGTGTTCTGCCTCGCCGGGGATTAAGGCGTGGAAGATCGGATTGTTTCGGTGAACCAGTCCGTCGATTTCAATGACGGGTTCTTGGCGAACATCATCGACCGTGCCTGTAATGTCCACATAGGGCCCCTCATCATCGTTTTCCAGCGTGACTCTTCCCCACCAAACGTATTCGGCATCGGCAGGAACATGAACGCCGTTGGGAAGTTCCACCAGTTGAAGTGAACTTCCGTAGAGTTTCTCGTGGAGAGCGGCGGCGATGGTCAACTCGTCGATGTTTTCGTTGAACGACATTGCAGCAGCGAGCAATACCACGGGGTCGGGGGCATTCACAACAGCGATGTTGACCTCCCGACCTTCCTCTCTTGCGTTCATCACCATGGTACGAAGGTGTCGAGGAACCAGACGCACGACCAGATGGTTCGCATCACGCAGGAACTGGCGGTGAAAGGAGACATTACGAATGCCGTTGTCTTGCGCGATGATGATGCTGGCCGACGAGTACCGTCCACGGTCTTGAGGCCAGTGATGGGGAATTGGAAGTCGGCGAAGGTCAACTTCAGCAACGGTGTTCTCGAAGCAAGCGGCCTCGTCTTCTGACACCAACTCGGGGGTTGAGGGGTTGCTCATTGCCCAACCAAGCGTATCGATGTAAGCCTCGGGCTCAATGCCAATGGCAGCGCAAAGTCGGTCGCGTGTCAACATGTTGACGGCTGCACGATGGCCGGGGCATTCAGGAATGTTATCGAACACCGTCATAGCGTGACCTGAGGCTTGTGAGTGGTGGAGCATCTCATGAACAAGGCTCACTTCGGCGCTTTCCACCGTTGCAGCACCCAAATGGTCTCGGAAGGCCATGCCCCTTCCACAGGGAGGCGTTGTTTGAATGTTATTCATGCATGATGAGGCGTTCCAAGGATTGCTCCTAATCAAATGACGCCGCCGTAGATTGGGTGGGTCAAAGGGATTTGATTAAATAGGGGCGGCAAGTCGGCGAAATGCTTCAATGAGGTGACCATGATGGGCAGAGGACTCTTCGCAGGTGCAAAGATGGCCAAGGACCGACAAAAATTCCGTTGGTCGGACCGTCGATACAAGAAGCGCATGCTCAAGTCCCGCGCCAAGCACGACCCGCTTGCTGGTTCCACCCAAGCCAAGGGTATCGTTGTGGAAAAAGTCGGTATTGAAGCCAAGCAGCCCAACTCCGGTATTCGCAAGGCTGTCAAAATCTCCCTCATCAAAAACGGCAACAAATTGACTGCTTTCGCCCCGGGCGACGGCGCAATCAACTTCATTGACGAGCACGATGAGGTCATGGTCGAAGGTATCGGCGGCCGCATGGGTCGTTCGTACGGAGATATTCCGGGTGTTCGTTACAAGGTCATTCAAGTGAACGGCGTTTCCCTTGATGAAATGGTTCGAGGCCGAAAGGAGAAGCCAGTCCGCTGAGGTGATGATGATGAGCGATGCAGATTCAGACGTTGTTGAAGCCAAGCCAATTGCCGGCATCGGTACCAAAGTGTTCGGAAAGTGGGACGCATCCGAAGTCACCTGCCGAGACCCTGGTCTTGCTCCTTACATCAACTTGACAACCGTCGGTGTGCCCCACACCGGAGGTCGCCACGCTAACGCTTGGTTTGGAAAGGCCAAGCTTTCCGTCGTTGAGCGCTACATCAACAAGCTCATGCGAACCGGTGCATACACCGGTAAGAAAATGGGTGCCATGAAGGCATTCGAAGGCGCTCTTGACCAAATCGCCGAGCGCTCTGGAAACAACCCGCTTCAGGTCTTTGTTGACGCTATTTGCTCCGCTGCTCCTATGGAAGAAATCACCCGAATCAAATTCGGTGCGGTGTCTCAGCCAAAGGCTGTTGATTCCTCTCCTTCTCGCCGGCTTGATGTTGCTTTGGCGAACCTTGCCAGGGGCGCACAGCAAGGAACACACAAATCCAAGCGCACGCTTCAGAACTGCATCATCAACGAATTGACCAAAGCCAGTGAGGGCGATGTCACCTCCTATGCCGTCGGCAAGAAGGAAGAGTTGGAGCGCATTGCTGCCTCTGCCCGATGATCAGGCCCGTTTTTGACGTCGGTCCTTGTGCAGAATGTTGATGGCCTTCGGGCTTTGCACGCTTGATATATGGGTAAATCCGTTTTTGTCAAGTTTGTCTCTGATCCCGCCATTGACCGAATGAAGGCCATTGTTGGTTTGGCTTGCGCCGCTAGGGCTGTCGAGGACGGGCACGAGGTCAGCGTGTTCTTTGCTGCCGCTGGGGTCCGGTTTCTCGATGCCGCTTTTTTGGAGGATCTCGAAACGGAGATGGGCCCGGAATCAACCATGATTCACGGATTCATGGATGCCCTGCTTGCAGGTGCTGACTTGCATTGTTCATTTGCTTCGGTGAAGGCGGTCTTAGGCCACTCAGAAGGTGACGGAGCCCTCTATGTCTCCGATGATAAAATTGCTTGGAGCGGACCTCCCGGTGTCATCGCTCTCGCCACGGCTTCCGACGTCCAACTCATGTACTGAGCCTTCGCTCTCCTGCGAGGCACTTAAGAACCCCTTTTCAGTGGGCGAAGCAACGAGAACACGGTGGTAACCATGGGACGCAAAGAAGACAACATCAAGAAGGCCACAGAAGTCATGCACGTTCTTCCTCAAATCAGGAACTTGTGCATCGCTGCTCACATTGACCACGGAAAGACCACGCTCTCTGACAACCTTATCGCAGGTGCCGGAATGATGTCCAACGAACTCGCCGGCGCAGCCCGTGTGCTCGACTTTGACGAGCAAGAATCCGCTCGTGGAATCACCATCAACGCCGCATCCGCATCGATGGTCCACGCCGTGGAAGGCACGGACTACCTCATCAACCTCATCGATACCCCAGGTCACGTTGACTTCGGTGGCGACGTCACCCGTGCCATGCGTGCTGTTGACGGTTGTTTCATTCTCGCCTGTGCGGTTGAAGGGCCAATGCCACAGACTGAAACGGTGGTTCGCCAAGCTCTGAAGGAGAAGGTGAAGCCGGTGTTGTTCATCAACAAGGTGGACCGCCTCATCAACGAGTTGCAAGTCACGCCCGAAGACATGATGGCTCGTTTCACAGAGACCATCAAGAAGGTCAACAAACTCATCAAGCAATTCGCTCCAGAAGGTATGGGCAAGGCATGGCAAGTTTCCGTTCAAGACGGAACCGTCGCCTTCGGTTCAGCCTACCACAACTGGGGTATCACCGTGCCTTACATGGCCAAGTCCGGCATTTCCTTCAAGGAAATTTTCGAGTACTGCAACAACGAAGACCAAAAGACGCTCGCACAGAAAGCCCCGGTTCACGAAGTTCTTCTTGACATGGCGGTCACCAAACTTCCCGGCCCAATTGAGGCCCAGAAGTACCGTATCCCCAACATCTGGACGGGCGATTTGGAATCTGACATCGGTCAAGCCATGATGAACTGTGACCCAGATGCAGAACTTGCCATGATGGTCACCAAGATTTGGATGGACCCTCACGCTGGTGAAGTGGCGGTCGGCCGTGTTTACTCCGGTGCCATCAACCAGGGTGAGTCCGTGTACGCCATCGGCGCCGCAAAGCCCGAGCGTGTACAGCAAGTGGCCATGATGGTCGGTGGCGACCGTATCACGGTGCCCAAAGTTGTGGCCGGAAACATTGCAGCCGTTACCGGTATTCGTTCAGCCGCTGCTGGTGTGACGCTCTCACGAGACAAGGATTTCACGCCCTTCGAAGCCATCCGCCACTACTCTGACCCTGTGGTCACTGTCGCTGTTGAGCCCAAGAGCATGAAGGACCTGCCGAAGTTCATTGACGCCCTTCGTTCCTTGGCCAAGGCCGACGCTTCCCTGCAAGTGACCACCAACCAAGAGACCGGTGAAGCCCTTCTCGCCGGTATGGGTGAACTCCACCTTGAGATCACCGTTTACCGAATTGAAGAGGAGCAGAACATCAAGGTCAAGGTTAGCCCGCCCATTGTCGTTTACCGAGAGGGTATCCAAGGTTCCAACCGTGGAAATGCGTTTGAAGGCAAGTCGCCTAACCGCCACAACCGTTTCTTCTTTGAGATTGAAGCGCTTCCTGCCGAAGTCGTGGCTGCTCTCCGCTCTGGAGAACTCGGCGACGGACCCGTTCGCAGTTCCGATGCAAAGGAAGTCGGAAGCAAGTTCGGTGAGTTTGGAATGGACAAGGACCTAATGCGCAAGATTTACGCAATCAATGGAACAAATGTACTGGTAAATGACACCAAGGGTATTCAAGGACTTCACGAGACTCGTGAATTGATTATCGAAGCTTTCAACGAAGTTTGTAAGAAGGGACCTGTGGCAGATGAACCTGTTATGGGAATGATGGTCAGACTAGTCGATGCTAAGTTGCACGAAGATGCAATCCACCGTGGACCTGCACAGACTATTCCTGCTGTTAGAAATGGTATCAAGGGTGCAATGCTACGTGCACGCACAGTCTTGATGGAGCCAATGCAGAGATCTCACGTCAGCGTTCCAAACGACTGGCTAGGACAAGTTACTCGTGAAATCACCAACAGAAGAGGTATTATCGAAGATATGCCATCTGAAGGAGAAGCGACCACTGTTATCGGAACACTACCTGTTGCTGAAACATTCGGATTCTCCAACGATATCCGTGCTGCTTCCCAAGGCCGTGCGGTTTGGAACTCAGAAAACATCGGATTCGAGATGCTACCGCCTCAACTATTCGACAAGGTAGTCGGTGAAATCCGAACAAGAAAGGGATTGAAGCCTGATCCAAACCCAGAATCTTACTACGCTGACTGATTATTCAGTTCATCCAGGTGGCTTGGATGGGGCAGGTTTTGGGGATTTTTGTCTCAGATGGAGGCGTTCCAAAACTTGCAGTAGAATCCGCAGAGATTACTGCATCCGGACTTTTAGGTGACAATCAAGCCGACAAAAAGCACCATGGCGGGGAAATGAAAGCTGTCTGTGTACTGGAGAATGAAATTCTTACTAAGTTGCAATCTGAAGGACACCCAATAATGCCAGGTACAACTGGAGAAAATCTACTAGTCGAAGGGTTCAATCTAGGTATTGGAACAATTTTCACTGTGGGTGATTCCGAATTGGAAGTTGTTTCTGCAGCAACACCCTGTAAAACGATTGAAGCATCATTCATTGACGGTTACTTCAATAGATTATCTCACAAAAAATATCCAGGAGAAACTCGATGGTACTGCAGAGTAATTAGAGCAGGTACTGTCAGAAAATCCGGTTGAGTTGATAATCTGTCAACTCTCGCAGAGCCCTGAGTGCAGGGTTTTCTGAAATTCTATCTAAGCAATCGTGAGCTTTACGGTGGTATGCTTCGGCTTTTACTTTCGCATATTCGATGGAACCCAAATCATGCAATGCTTGGTGCCCTCTGGCGACTTGTTCTGCAGTAACATTGTCACCTTTACCGAGTACTGCAAGCAAATCATCCTTAGCCTGCGATGGAGGTTGTCTGAGAGCATGAATAACCATCAGAGTTCTCTTTCCTTGAGCAACATCACTTCCACTTGGTTTGCCTAGAGTATCTGAGTCCGACAAGACATCGATCAAATCATCCATCAATTGGAAGCACAATCCTAAGGCTAAGCCCCAATCATGCATACACTGAATAATTTCTTCATCCGCACCTGCAAGATGTGAACCGACTTCAGCGCATGTCAAGAACATAGCAGCGGTTTTTCCATGAATCATTTCGATGTATTCCTCTTCGGAAACTACCTCTCGATCCTCAAATTCGATATCGAGTTGCTGTCCTTCACTACACTTTCGAACCATTCTGCCAATTCGCTTTACTAAGAACGGCAACAATTCCGGCTCGATTCCTTCTGCAACTGCCATGGCCTCAAATGCGATGGCAAGCATGGCATCTCCTGCATTAATTGCTGTTGGTAAATCATACTCAATATGAACTGCTGGACGGCCACGACGTACATCATCGTCGTCCATGATATCATCATGGACCAAAGTGAAATTGTGAATGATTTCTATGGCTGCACCAACATCCAACAAACCCGAGTGAGTATCTCCAACAGCCTTAGCTACTAACCAAGGTAATGTCGCTCGCAAGCGCTTTCCTCCTCCTTCAACAAGGTGCATCATTGCACCAGACAATCTTGGAAGTTTACTGTGAGTAAGAGCTCGCTCGATTCGACTCTCTACTAAGTCCTTGACCTCTGCGATACTTGTTGACAAGTCTGCTCCAATTGCATTAGGTAGCATGTGAGATACGTCGCCCATATCGTGAATCAAATCATCAGCCGATACACAACCTGGCCTCCACCAATCATCATCCATTATTCTTGCAGCAATGCATCGGAACCAAGGTGCAATTACATTTTCTGAGTCATCAGAGACCAACATTTCTTCCAATTCCTCTTGCGAAACCCACTTGATTTCACTGACTTCGTTCGGATTGGGATTTACGTCAACATCGGTATGAATGACCAAACAGTGGTCTATTTCTCTCTCGATCCAATCTTCATCTTGACGTGCTTGATAGCGCATTTTTGTTACAAAATCAAACTTTTCAAGAGGAACTTGGGACGGATGAATTCCCAATTCCTGTTCCAACTTCCTAACTGCAGCCCTCTTTACTCCAAGAGCATTTTTGAGTTCCATTTCTTCATCAGAATGCAATGGGTGAGAACAACATGAATTTGCCCATACATCGGGGAATGTGATTTTGTGAGATGCCCTTCTTTGAAGCAATAAACGACCAGAAGAGTCGAATAGCATCACACTGAATGCTCGATGGTATTTTCCATCCTCATGGTGGCTATCAAGTTTTGAGATAGGTCCTATGACCTCGTCATTTTCAGTTACCTGAATTACTGCCTCAGCCATAAGCGACTCCTGAGTTGAGTCTGAGCCAACCAGCACCTCAGAGGCATCTGCCTCGATTTGCATGGTCGGAACATCCTCTATGCCATATCCAGACATGCACTCACCGTACAACCGGTTTCGCGTCCACTACATCAACAGTTCCCCGGAACTATTCGTGTTCCAACCACAGGGATACCCTCGATTGCATCAGCAACTCTTTGTGAGATTTCACCATTAACTAGTATGACATCTATGCCATTGGAAGCAATCATTGCACCTCTAGTAGCCTTCAATCCGATTCCGCCAGTGACATCTATTTCTGCAGCATGCTCGCCTTCAAACTCCATTGAAGGGTTCCACTCCTCGATTAAGTCATCTGGAGTAGCCTTGCTGGGAGGTACTCTGAGGATACCGTCTACGCCACCTATTGCAAAAATCGCCCTCTCAACATCGGGTATTTCTGTAGCGTAACGTAGCATTAGATCATCTCCTGAAAGTATTCCGAATTCGCTAGAATCATCATCTACAACATCGCCATAGACAACTGTGACGCCCTCGTGTATCGGGAGTTCACCTGAAAAATTTGGACCTGTTCCCTTAGCCCACCGATGAGGAGGAAATGATTGCACATCCAAACCTCTTGATTCCAATGAACTTACTACAACTCGATTTAGTTCTAACATGTCATCACGTACATCTTGAACCGCTTTATCCTGGTCAATCCCAGCAACTCGGCCTTCTGCTAAGCGGAATTGCTTGGCCTTCATATGACCAAATGAACCTGCACCGTGAACAATGATCAGTTTTTTACTTGACTTTTCACATGCTGCAGCCAGTTCTTCAATGATAGAATCATTCACTGTACACAACTTGTCCTTGTGGGTGATTAATCCACCACCCCATTTGATGACAACGGTGCCGCCCATGCATATGCCAAGCAATTCATACTAATGTGTGCATTGGGTTTACATGAGAGTCTGGATAGGGTCGTAACATGACAGAGTCGCCATCGGTGGATGAGTTCATCCGACACATGCAAGCAGAATTGGATGCATGCGAAGAGATTGTTGACAAAATCGAAAG
>CALGEM010000038.1 GCA_937881505.1 uncultured euryarchaeote | reverse complement strand
CTCTGCAAGACGGGCTTTCTCTGCAAGGCGTGCTTCTTCAGCCAGACGAGCCTCTTCGGCCAAACGGGCTTCTTCTGCAAGTCGGGCCTCTTCAGCTAAACGTGCTTCCTCGGCAAGGCGTTCCTCTTCCTCACGCTTTCGTCGTTCCTCTTCAGCGATTGCACGCTTCCGTGCTTCTTCTTCAGCAAGACGGCGAATTCGTTCGTTGATGGCTTCTTCGTTCTTGTTTCGGTACCGATTCAAGATCGCTTCGCCCATCTTGAAAAATTCTTCATCGATGAGGTTGGGGACTTCCTTCTTTCCCTCCATCAAGAGACGTTCAATGTCCTCAACCGTAAAGACGCCGTCGTGTTCACGAAGGTGTTGAGAAAAAATCCTGTAGAATTCTCGCTGTTCAGCGGAAATGGCCCCGTCTTGGGTCATAAAATCCTGGAGGGCGGTCAGAATTTCAGTCAAATTCAACTCTTTGATTTCAGTGATTCAACTCCCCCCTTCGGGTTGAGGTGTTCACGCGCTTTTCATCAAGTTTTTCTCGCACTCACTCAGCCGAGTTTTGGCCAATTGGTGGTCGGGGTCAATACTCAAAATGGCCTTCCAAGCCGTTTCAGCTTCGTCCATATTGCCAAGTCCGTGATGATGGGCAGCGATTTGAAGGCGTGCGTCGAGATGATGGCCGTCGCACCGGACCGCCGCCTCAAAGTCTGAAAGGGCGTTGTCAATTTTGTTGAAGTGCATGTAGTACAAACCGCGCTGATGCCATGCGGGGGCATGGTCTGGGGATTGGCGGAGAGCCTCGTTGAGCGGGGCTTCTGCACGTTCTGCCCGGTCCATGCTCATGTAGCACGCCGCCAATTGCGTCAGCGCATGGGTGTGATGAGGAGCGTTTTCGAGCACATGCTTGAATTCCTTCGAAGCGGCTTCCCATTCTGCGAGATGCATGTGAGCATCGGCCTTGCGAACACGGGCCACCGCCAATTGAGGAGCGAGGTCAAGCAGGGCTTCAGCATCGTCCAACGCCTTTCGTGCTTCATTCAGACCCATGTAAACCGAAGAGCGGTTGAGTCGCGCACGAATGTGCCCCGCGTCCAGCGTCAAGCAGTCGCTGTAGTGATACAAGGCCTGCTTGAGTTGGCCTTTGACGGCGGCAATGTTGCCTCTGATGTAAGCGGTGGTGGCCTTTTGGCCATGAACTTCCGCTGCATCCACATGGAGGAGGGCGGCTTGGAGGTCGCCGTTGTCAAGAGCGAGTAAAGCCGCCTCGCAGGCGATGGAGGGGTCCTTTTCCGGACTCAACCGTTCAGCACGGTCAAGGGATTCGCTGGCTGTGGCCGTATCTCCGAGCATGCGTTGGGTTCGGGCCAAACCAAGCCAGGCAACGCCCAGTTCTCGGTTGAGGGACAAAGCTCCGTTGAACGCGCCCAGCGCTGCTTCCAGCAAATTCTCATCGGTCAAGCCCGTCCCGTCCCGCAAGCGGTCGGCATGTGCAAGGTGCAAGCGGCCTTCTACGGTGTGTAACAAGGCGTGGTCAATGCCGTCAGGTGTGGCTGAAAGCAAATCGGAAGCGACATCAATTCGGTGCTGGAGCAGGTACCGGCCTGCAATTCGAGCACGTAATTCACCGTTGTACGGTTGAGACTCAAGCGCTTTGAGTAAGGTTTCTTCGGCAGCGACCATGGACCCTTCAAGTTCGAGTAATTCCGATTTGAGGAAGATGGTGTCCACGCCACCGGCCTCCAAGGCCACGGCGTGGGTGGCGGCTTTCAGGGCGTCTCGGGCATGGCCTTGTTTATTGGCGAGAAGACGGGCTTTGAGAGCCCACGCTTCACCGTTCTGTCGGTCGAGGGTCAGGCAACGTTCGTTGGCTTCAAGCGCCAATTCTCGCTCGCCTTCATCCTCCAACAACTGGGCGTAGTGAAGCCAATCGGCCGACCGGCTCGGATCCTCTTCCAAGGCTTGCAGGATGGCTTCGATGGCTTCGGTTCTTGCTCCAGCACGTGCTCGCAGCCCGGAGAGAAGGGAGCGGTCGGCTGCGGTGTCAACACCCAGCGCTTCAAGGCGACGAACTGCATGTTCTGCTTCTTCATCGCCCATGGATGCAAGGAGGTGTGCGTGGGAGCGGAGGAGGTCGGGGTCGTCTGGTGTGAGTTTCATCCGTGCTTCAAGCCAATGCCGATACAAGGCATCGTCGCCGCGAAGACGGGCGATGTGTTCCAAACCCTCGAGCACGCTTGCATGACCTGGCGAGAGTTGGTAAGCCACACCAAGCGCACCTTCTGCCCAGTCGTATCGCTGGAGATGGCACGCAGCCAAACCCAATCGATGCGCGGTATCGCCGTCCATGTGCAACGCTGAAACGGTCAGTTGATGATGTTCGAAAACGGTCAACAAACGGCGAAGCAGGCTTGCGTGATTGACGGAAAGATGGTCCGAAACGCCGCCTTCAATCGGTTGATGTTGAACCACCGATCGGAGGACTTCACAGGCTTGTTGGATATCGATGGCAGGTGAAGATTCCGTTTCGTAGGCCAGTAGGAACTGGTGTACGGCCATGGAGGCGTCAATGTCGGGGTGCGTAGCACGCAGGGCGTTGAGGGTGGTTTGAAGGGTGTTGAGGTCAGAAAGCACGCCTTCGGTGGCGATGTTAAGGTGGTGGAAGTGTGTAGCTTGCGATTCCCGCAACAATGTTTGCATGTCGAGCAGCCGAATCATCTTGTTATTGGCCTGCACCATCCAATAACCCAGGCCTCCAACAACCCCCACGGAAAGGGCACCTAAACCGATAGCGAGCAGACTCATTGACCACGAGCGGTCCGTTGCGCCTTTATGGTCTGCGGAAGATTTCATGCAAGAAAGGCTCGTTTTGCCCCCCTCAATCAACAGCCGTGAATCGCAAGATGTCAAGAAGATGAGAGAATTTTGCCTTCGGAACCGCTCATATTGAAAGCCCTCCCGTCACCGTGGGGGAATTGAGGAGCGATGAGCGGCGAGGATTGGGCGAACGACACCGTGGGTGAGCGAATTGATTCGCTGGTCCGTTTCGGTTTCAACCGTGCTGATATCGAGGCCTTTCTCAATGAACATGAAGGGGGTCAACGTGAACGTTTGACCTGGTTAGAAGAACGCCGGGAAGCCGCTTCTGCCCTTGAAGACCGCATCGCTGCCTTTTCTCAACATTCTGTTCTTGGCTTTGAGGCACTTGAACCCTACAAATCACGACTCAGCGACCCGTTCACCATCGAAGAAACATTTCTGGAGGTTGAACGTGAACTTCGTTCCCTTGCCCCATGGGAGCCCCCGTTGAACAGGGAGAAAGATGCGTGGTTTGGAGAAGGACACGGTGACATGTGGTCCATGCTCTACGAACGCTTAGCGGCGTTGGATGTTTCCAGTCATGCCGCCGTTGCTCCGCTGCATCGCCTGTTCGACTCGCCCCTGTCCATCGATGAACTCCTGCGCCATCTGGAACTTGTCGAGGCCGATGAACGACGCCAAAGGCAGATGATCCAGAGCGGTGCTGACCACTTGCGGGGCTTGGGTTATGCACTTGGAGAAACGGTCGAGCAGCCCTTGTTGGAGGCACTCAACCAACTTGAACTGTGGCAAGGATTCCACGCCAAGAAGGAATTGGTTCGATTGAATGCGGTGCAAATGATACAGCCCTTTGATGAAGCCTTAGCGGCTGAATTTGAATTGCGTTGCAGTCAACTCCTGGATAAAGAGAATCAACAAGCCTTGGATGAACTGTCAAGCGAAGTGAACGAGGTCGCCCAAACCCTTGAACAACGAAGGCAGGTGTTTTCCGACCGCATACGGGAATGGAGGCAACAAGGGATTGTCTTTCCTCACGAGGGTGACCTCCATCCCAGCGACCTCATGGAGTGGGAAGCCAATCACGATACCATCGCAGCGTCCGTAAAACGGCATCTTGAACTCGTTGGGCGGTGGGAGCGATTCGCGCGGTACTGGCCTTCTCGTGTTGAAGGATCAAGAGACCTCGTTGGCCATCTTGAGATGACCGATGGGTTGCAGGATGTTGTTGACGAGTTGGATGCCCTTTGGAAACAACTTGAGCTCGACGGGTTGGAATTGCTCCAATCTTACGAACATGCGGGATTGGCCGTCGGAGCCTGGCAACAACGCGTGTTTGACGACCCGCTCAATGCTTTGGAGCGGATGACGGCCGAACGACATCGCTGGGACCGACGGGTGGAAATCATGGAGGCTCTCGATGGCCTTGATACCTCCTTCATCGGGGATGAAGAGGTCGGGGTGCGCCGCCACCTCTTGGCCGCTGAGGAACTTGAAGACGATGTGCTCGAAGAAATGGAAGCCTATGTGGTGAAAATCAACCGAAGAAATGAGCGACATCGCGTTATGTTGGAGGAAGAATTGGCCAGCATGCGCCGCTCCGGTTCACTTGAACGAGAAACACTGACACACGACATGAGTCTTCGCGAACTCGAACAGCATGTGGCTGAATTGATGCGAAGCGGCGGAGCGTCCATTCCGAAGAGTGGAACTTCAGCAGCTGCCAAGCGCATCCAAGCACCGCTGATGCGTGAATTAACCGCGCTCAAGCGGTCTGGGTGGGCGGTCGATGCATGGATGGAATCGGTCAGCGAAGACCCTGTGCGGGTCGCCAGAGAACTGAGCGAAGCCCGGCCGCATGTAGAGCATCATGAAATCCTACGACGACGTTTGTCCGCCCTTCCCTGGGAGCGGGATATCGAACTGGCGATGGAGGTGGAATTGCACATCAAGCAGCCAGACCGACTGGCCCATCTCAGCCGTAGCATTCCTTCCTTCACGACGCACCTCGCTAGTCGCCTGGTTGAAGACGAAACGTATCGTCTTCATCTTTGGCAACCTGAACGGACGCATCCAACGCTCGTTCCTGTTCCAGAGCAGGAAGAGCGCCCAGTCCTGCAGCCCGTTTCCGCACTGGATGAGGCCCATGAAGCCATGCTTGAGTCAATGGAACTCGAAAGCCAAACTCACGATGAGGAGGAACAGATTCGTGAAAATGGAGAAAAGGCAACAATGCCAACACCCGCTGAGGAGGTTGTTGAGGTTGCCCGGCCTGAGGAAGAAGAGGTTGAGGTTGATGCTTCATCTGCAACCGTAGCCAAAACAGAGAACGTTGTCGTTGGGCCGGTGGCTGAAGAGATCATTTCTTCCGATATTGCAACCCAACGAGCATTGGACGCGTTGAGGGAATTGATCGCCCTTTTGGGCTTGAATGGCCTCGCTGATGAGGTGACACAGCAAGGCATGAACGCCCTTCCCGAGGTTCGAAGAGGTTTGGCCAAGCACGTCAATATCGCTCCACGGGATGTTCGAGTTGGTCGATTGCTTCGCTTAACCCTCAGGCTCCTTCCGGAAGGGAACAAGGGCGATGGTGAGCGGGCCCGAATGTTGACTGAATTGACCCAATTGGTTGCGCCGCTCAAGCGCTGGATGCGGCGGCGGTTGGAAGCCCGGCATTCCGGCGCAAGGGGAGATTTCCTCGCTGATGCGGTTGAACTGGGAACGGCGTTGGAACGCATCCCTGGCCTTGGGCGACACGTGCCGCTGGAGAAGGATGATTGGCCTCTGCCAAGTGAATTGGCCGGTCTTTCTGATGAAATCAAAAAATTAGCCCAAAGCGTAAACTTGCCGTCCGCTGGCGGCGTGAAGGCTTGATCAACTCAGGTCGTCCCACAAGGCGTCTTCGTCAACGTTGCTTTTCATCATCGCTGGTGCCAAAGGCGGCGGTAGTGGCGCCGGCGGAAGGGGAGCAGGTAATGGTGCCGCAGGAAGGGTTGGCGGTTGGGATGCGATTTGAACCGGAGCGGGTGGAGGTGGCAAAGGTTGCGGTGGCGCCGGAGTTGGAGTGGAAATGGGTGGGCCGCTTGATGCCGCGGCTGTCGGGGGAGTGGGTGTGTTGTTGGCACTTGGCGGAGGCGGAAGCGCGGGAGTTGCTGGAGGCGTGGGTTCTGGCAACGCTGCAGGGGCGGGTACTTCAGGTGACGATTGAAGTTCTGGAGCGGGTTGAGCCGGCGCTCCTAATGCATCAATGACCGCATCAATATGTTCGGTATCAAGGGTTGAGGTTCGCAAAAATTCCACAAAGGCCGGCCCGAGCAGAGCCGTGCTGTTGTGAATCAAGTAGGGCTCTTGCCTCCAACCAGAGAGATAGAAATCGTGCCGACCGCCGTGGTCCGAAAACGAAAGCCGGTGAAGGTCGAGTTTGGCCAACAAGAGGCCGGCAACACCGGCCAGAACAAAGGCGCCGCCTCCCAAAGCCAAGAGGCCTTGGGTGGTGCTGGCTAAAATGCCACTGAGAAGACCGAAGCCGATGGACCCCCACCAAACACCCTGCAATTTCTGAAACAAATCCAGATGGGTGTGGGAATATCCAGAGATGTGTTCCTTCACAAGTGCCATGCGCACATTGAGCCGGCGAACGCCGTCTGCGTCATACCGAGCCTCAACAATACGCATCAGTTCGTCGTCCATGACAAGCGACGTAGATTCCAGCCCGTTCACATGCTGACTCAGCGGGAACTCCACGACCTTCTCGCCTTGCAGGGCAAGAATGGGTGCAGCCCGGACGGGAAGCGTCCATGCTTCTGCGGACGCGGTTGCGGGAAGTTCGTCATCCGAACCGTCCGCATCATCGGTATCAGAATCTGTAGATTCCTCTTTCGTGGTGATTTCGGCTGTCTCCTCGGCCTGTTCAACCGATTCCGCAGTGGACTCATGGGTTTCTTGCTCGGGTTTTTCCTCGGCTGTGCCCTCGGAAACTTCGTCCTCTTCGGCAGGCCACTCGGGGAACGCATTGTCCTCCATGACGTGGCCTTAACCACGCAAGAACATAAGTGAACCGTTCGGCACTTATCGGTGGACTTCAGCAAACCAGACGGTCAAGTCATCGGATGCTTCGAACCCTTTGCCTTCCTTGGTACCAACGAGGGTGTTGGCCGAAGACTGACTCACATAGTTGAGAACCTTCTCGGTCACCGAGCCGTTGAAGAGAACGGCCTCGGCCGCCTCGGCTTCGGTCAATGCAGCCTCGAGTTTGGAGGGGCCAATTTCGTCCGAAAATGTACCGTCAGCAAATCGGATGACGGCTTTGTTCTTGCCCATCTCATCCACCTTATCGAAGAGTTCCTGGATGTCTGCAGGTGCAGACTCGGGCTCATCGGGCGAGTATTCCTCGTCCATGTCCTTGTCCCAGTCTTTGTCGCCACCGAACTTTTGGTCGTCCTCGGCGATTTTCTTATCGAGTTGATGCTTGAACTTGGCAGCTTCCGTCTTCTTTTGGAGGCACATCGTAACGGTCTTCTGTGGGAGCAATTCCCACTCTTGACCAACCGGTGCTTGAGCGACGTGGTCGACCTTCATCATGTCGTAAAGTTGCATGAACAGCATTTCGCCGCCACGATCGCCGTCAATGGCCACCGTAACGCTTTCCTTGCCGTTCGCAAGGTCGATGAGTTCCTGCTTGATGTTGCCTGAGCCATCGGCACTGATGGCGTTCTTGACACCGCAGTTGAGCAAATTTCGAACGTCGTTTCGGCCTTCCACAATGATGAGGGAGGACGAAGATTCAACGTTCGGGCCACAGGTCAATCCATGGAATGACTTGGCTGTGCCAACGGTCAACACCGAACGAACTTCTTCGATAACGGTCTTCGATGCAGCTTCGCCAGAATTCACCATGGTCAACAAGAGTTC
Organism: uncultured euryarchaeote; assembly: GCA_937881505.1. Lineage (GTDB taxonomy): Archaea > Thermoplasmatota > Poseidoniia > Poseidoniales > Poseidoniaceae > Poseidonia. Next base: position 9,351 of record CALGEM010000038.1, on the reverse strand, counting down.
CTTGGCTCGGTCAACCACCGCTGTTCGCTTGGTTGCTCGGATATCGCTGATCTGCATGACCTTGATGATGGCGTTGCAAGGACCGATGCGGTCAATGGTTTCTAACGAGCTCGCGATGATCGCCGTCTCGACGTTATCCATGCTGCTTGGAATCACGATGGTGCCGTGCACCTTACCGTTCTTGGTCTCCATTTCAACGTCCACGTGTCCAACACGCGCCGTGCGTTGCAACTTGCGCAGTTCGAGTTCGTCCCCGAGCAAGCCCTCGGTTTGGCCCATGATAGCCCCGATGATGTCCTTGCGCTGGACGGTGCCGTTCACTTTGATATCAGCCCGAATTTCATACTTCATGGCCTTGCCTTTTCCACCGCCTCCGCGGTTCTGATTTCCGCCTCCGCGGTTTGAGTTGTTTCTTCCCATATGGTTTACGCTCCTAGTTTGCACACAAACACCGTGCGTTGGGCCGATGACGGGTGTCATCGGGTCCGTGGCATTCCACTCGCAAAACGAGGGAAGTGAATGTGAACAATCCATTCCACATGCCGAGCCCTTTTGAATCCTGTGCCACCAAGACCGGTGATTTGTCGGGTTTTCCAACCCAACGGTTTCTTCAAGAAGTGGAAGCGCGTCGGTGAAGCGTGTCGTCGCTTGAACTTGGAACGTTGGACGTGTTTCGTTCAACGGTTGAGGTCATGTTAACCGACGGTGTTTTGACTCGAGAAGAAAAGCGGCTCATCATCAAATTGGCCAGTGCGCTCAAACTCGCCCCTGAAGAGCCCGCTTACATTTACGAAGCCATTCAAAACGGAACAGAGTCAAGAAGCGGCACGCCGATTTCAAAAGAGGACATGCGAGTGATCTACACCAAAGTCTTCGAAGTCGCCATCGTGAACGCATCCCTTTCCCGGGATGAATTCCGAGTCTTGGCCAACTTGCGAACCCAATTCAACATCGACGATACGCTCCATGAAGAAATCGAACACGAACTCCGAGAGATGGTGAAGGAGAAGTACGGCGACAAAGCCATGATGGAAACGCTCATGGACACCTTGAAGGATTCTGTTGGCTTGGTCGGCGACCTGTTTGATAATTTCAGAAAACGACCCAGCGAGGGTGACGACCGTTGAATCCCTTGCTGGATGATTGGCTGGAGCGTCAATCGCCTCAACGGTTGAAATCAAAGCGGCGTAGTTTGCGCTTTCTCAAAGAGGCGTACAGCGTTTGTGTGGGTGATTTCGCCAACAAACCACGAACCGATGTCACCATGACCGATGCGGGGTTTCGGTTTCACATCGGCACACCGCTCCCGGACCTACGACAAATCGCTTCGTGGATGCTCACGCACGCGCCTCGGAAGCGGCCGTTAGCGAAACTTATCCCCGCCTTGTGGAAACGGCACGGTCGTGAAGATTTGAGCATGGCTGGCTTGCTTTTGGCCAATTTGGAAGCCAACGATATTGGTCAAGACCCTTGGATGGCGTTCATCCACCTGTTGCAACGGCATGAACCGTTGATGGTGGTGCTTGAAGTCGCCGAAGAGTTGGTGCGGGGCGGGCACGCTGTTCCCGATGATGCATGGCTTGAAGCGGCGGCCCAACAAAGTCCGCAGTGGCACCAATACTGTGTACTCTTTCTCTCCCTTCGCCGTCAAGCGGTGGGTTGCCGCCAACTGATCGAGACAGCCCCGCCAGGTGGTGAAATGTTTGAGCGCATCCGACAGCGATTATTGGAAGCGGAGCATTGAAGGAGCATCTTCACGGTTGGTGTCCATGGTCGAGCGCTTGTTGCCAGCCGAGGACCCCGTTTTGGAGAACGTCCTCAAGTGGACGGTTGAACGGGACGCAAAGGATGTTCGACGTCTGCTCGAATGGCTTCCGGAAGCTCGCTCCAGTCGGGAGCGGAAGGCGTTGTTGCAGCGTGTGCGCGGATTGCTTTCAGAACTCGAAGCAGCCCTTGATGAACTCGACAGCATGCACTGAGGGATGACCATGAGCGTTGTAGCCGTCATCCTCGCCGGCGGCGTAAGTCGACGGATGGGGCAGGAAAAGGCCGAGATGTTTGGAGGCGTTGACCGGCTCAAGCAGTGTCTCGCTGAGGCGGGTGTTGAGCGGTCCGTGGTTCTGTGTGGAGGTGAAGAACGAGCGTCGTTGTTCGGGGGCGAAGTGTTGGCTGACCCACCTCATCTAAGCGGTTTGCACCGCATCATACCCTGGATCCGTTCGGAATTGGGCACCTCCATTCTCTTGGTGCCTTGCGATGCGTTCTTGCTCTCTCCCGAAGCCATCAGCGCCTTTTTGGCAGCTGCCCCAGAAGGAGGTGTTCCGCACGATGAAACCGGTCAGCGACAACCCTTGTTCGCCTATCTCCCCCGCAACATTGAGTTGGATAAAACGGCGACGAGTGTCACCTCGCTTGTTCAGCGTCTACCTTCTGTGGAAGTCGAGGGGCATCGTTCGGCGTTTTCCAATTTCAATCGACCAAGCGACCTTCAACACCCTCAACTGTCAAACCGTCGGCCGTGAAATGAACGCGTCCCTCGGCAATCCATGTCAGTACACGAGGGTAGAGGCGGTGTTCTTCGGTTTTGACACGTTGGCTGAGTGTGGTTTCATCGTCATCTGGGAACACGGGGACGGGTGATTGAGCGAGAATCGCACCGGTGTCCATGCCTTCATCCACCAAATGAACCGTGCATCCCGACAGTCTTGCGTCAGCAGCGAGGACGTCGCGATGTGCGTGAGCACCAGGGAAATTTGGCAGCAACGAAGGATGAATGTTGACCACCCGGTGCTCCCATTGGGTGAGAAAGACGGGGGACAAGAGCCGCATGTAACCCGATAGCACGATAAATTCTACATCGTAGGGAGCGAGTTGTTCCATCAGCACTGCTTCGTGCTCCTCTCGCGTCAAGGTACGTTCGCCGCTGGTCCGTTCAACCACCACGGTCGGTATCCCAAGTTTCTCCGCTCGCTTGAGCCCTTCAATCGAAGCGTGATTAGAAACGACAACGGTTGTTTCGTGGGGCAAATCAAATCGCCGTTGCGCCAAAACCATGGCTTCCATGCCGCTTCCTGAGCCGGAGATGAAAACGGCGCAACGCAGTGGAGCCGTGCTTGTAGCAACACGGCCGCCAACGACGCCTGATTCCATGGTCCGCCCAAGTTGGACGATGTTTCAACCCTTTCCTCACCAAACCAAGGGTTTTAGCAAGGGTGACCTTGGGTAAGGCTTGAGGATACATGTCTGAAACTGCCGTGTCCTCAGCGACCCAACGAAAGGAGGCTGCCCGCGCCCTCGCAGAGCGGTATGAATCCTTGACCGACAGCGAGGTCATTGAGACGGTCCTTGCCATGCACAAACCCAGTGCCAACCCCTTGGTGCGCACGATTTGGGTGGCGATTGGCAGCATCTTCGTCGTGTTCGCTGGCATTGGCGTCTTTCTTCCGGGATGGCCCACTACCTCGTGGTTGGTGGCTGCCGCCTACTGTTATGGCCGCTCATCGCAAAAGTTGTTTCGATGGTTGCTGACCAACCCGATGTTTGGCTCGTTGCTCTTGGGTTATTATCGGTCGGGACGAGCGTTGCCCTTTCACTCAAAAATCGCCATATGTGGCTTAATCGCTCTGGTTTCGGCTGCCTCTATTTGGTACATCACCATTCTAGGCGACCCGGGTTTTGGACAAACCACCATCGCCATTGTTGCCGTCATCGGTATTTGGTGGGTGGGCTGGCGTGTGCCAACCACGACATGACCGATGGCTCATCGTTGAGCGGTTCAGTGCCGGAACAGACGGTGTCCCGTGAAGAGCATGGCAATGCCCCTCGCGTTTGCTTCGTCGATGACTTCCTGGTCTCGAATGGAGCCGCCTGGTTGTACGATGGCGGTCGCACCGGCATCGGCAGCCTGTTCCAATCCGTCCTTGAACGGGAAGAAGGCGTCGGATGCTAGCACACAGTTTTTGGCGCGTTCGCCCGCTCGCCGCGCTGCAATTTTGACGGCTTCAACGCGGCTGGTTTGACCCGGGCCAATCCCTACGGTTGCGGTTCCTTGAACCATCACGATGGCGTTTGATTTGACCTGTTCACACACGCGAACGGCGAATTTCATGCTGTCAATTTGTTCCTGTGTTGGTTGTGCATCGGTGACCGTCGTGGCCTTTTCCCAATCGATAATTGGGGGCTCTTCGGTTTGAACCAAAACGCCTCCTTCGATGGGTTTTCTGACAACTTGCCGTTGGAGCGGTTCCAAGCGATTGCCGGGAGAATCGATGGTCAGAAGTCGTCGGTTCTTCTTCTGCATCAGCGTCGTCTTGGCTTCATCGGTATAACCCGGCGCCATCATGACCTCAACGAATAAATCACCCACGGCCTCAGCAGTCGACGCCTCCACTATTTCATTGAAACAAATGATGGAACCAAAGGCGGATTCTGGGTCGCTAGCAAGGGCCATTTCAAACGCTTCACGCTGGGTTGCTCCGAGTGCTGCTCCGCAGGGATTGTTGTGTTTGACAATCACGCAGGCATGAGGTGTTGCTGGCCACTCATCGGTGGACAAGGAACGGCACAAGCGAAGGGTAGCATCCGCATCGCTGTAGTTGTTGTAGGACATCGCTTTCCCTCCCTCAACGTGAGCGGTCACGAGGGTGTTGTGGCCGTTGGGTGCGTCGTGGTTCACGTACAGGGCTGCGGCTTGGTGGCCGTTTTCGCCGTATCGCAGCGTGCTCACTTGATGGCTGGCAGCAAGCATGCTCGCAGGCAATCGGTCACGTTGCTCTTCCATGGTAGCGCCTTTGGAAGGGTCCCCGACGGTGCGACGGTGCAATTCCTGGGCGATGGCCACATCATAGGAAGCCGTGTGTTCAAAGGCTTCGAGAGCCAAGGAACGCCGGAGGTCCATGGAAATTGACGAGATATCGTCTGTAGCTTGCAGGGCTTGCAAGATTCGTTCGTATGTCGAAGGGTTGGTGGCGATCAGGACGTGTTGATGATTTTTGGCCGAGGCTCGCACCATGGTCGGCCCGCCAATGTCGATCATTTCCAAGAGTTCGTCATCTGAAAGAGGGGGTTGTTTGGCTGCAGCATCGCCAAAGGGGTACAAATTGCAGGCGACCACGGGAATCGGCGCATAACCAAGACGTTGCAGTTCGGTCGCATCGGTCTCTTGGTGCAAGCGTGCAAGCAGTGGGCCGTGAATGGCGGGGTGGAGGGATTTTACACGGCCATCAAAGATTTCCGGATGTTGTGTGAGGTCAGAAACCAAGCGAACCTCGAGGCCTGCTTCCATCAAGGTGCGGGCGGTTCCGCCTGTTGAAACGAGTTCAAATCCAAGGGCAGCAAGCCCCTTTGCGAAGTCAACAATTCCAGTTTTGTCCCACACGCTGAGGAGAGCGCGTGGCGGCGAGGAAACGGTATTCATGGCGTGAACCCGTTATCGCACTTGCCCCGTCGGATGCACTTGAACCTAGCGACAGGTGCTTTTCTGTAAATATTCAGTCGCCTCGAGCTGAAATGACTTGGTCAACACGCAACAATCCACAAGCAGTTTCAGTAGCCGATTCGAGTGCATGATGCAATGTTTCAGCGGGCAGCCATGTTTCTGTGATTTCGGCCACCTTCCCGTTTGCATCAATTCCTGCATGTTGAGAGCCCCGGCGGTGTTCAGCGCGCAGTGCAAGCAAGGTGTCTAAGCGGTCAACGCCGGCGTTCTGGGCCAGTGTGGAAGGAATGTTTTCCAGGGCTCGAGCGAAGGCCTCCATGGCCAAGCGTTCTCGTCCTGCTTGGTGTTCAGCAGCCTCTTTGACCACCAAGGAAGCGCCCATGTGGAAACTTCCACCTCCACGGACAATCGACTTGGTTTTCATCGCCAACGAAGTGGAACGAAGCGCATCGTACAGCCCCCGAATGGTTTCCTCAACCGCAGCCCCGTCCCCGCCACCAACATCGATGGTAACCAAACCGGCGTCATCTCCAAATCGAAGGCAGAGGCGTTCTCGTCGACCGTCAAGTCCCTCTCCAGTTTCAACCTCCAACGAGGCGAAGGCACCCAACATGGACGCATCAACGTCATCAAGATGGTCGCACATGGTGGCGCCGGAAGCTTGAGCGATGTCCTCAACGCCTGCTCGTTCAAGACCACCGAGAACAAAACATCCGGCATCGGTGAGGGCGTGGACAATGCTGGGTTCAATGGACTCAGCACTGAAGATGGCGGTCGCTCCCGTGGCCAGCACGGCGTCAACCTTGGCTTTCAACAAGGCATCTCGTGCTTCTACAAAGGCCATCCACTGCTCGGCGTCTTCAACTTCAATCTCCGTTTCTCGAACCGTTTCTTCCTGGTCCAACGGGCAGGTCAACGCCAGGACCGTTCCATTCTCAAGACGACGTGGGAGGCGGTCCAAGGACAAGGCGGTGTCAAGAACAAGGCCGTCAACCAAACGCGTGTCGAAGAGGTTACCTTGGGTCCGCTTGGCCATGCGAACGTCTTCAAAATCCACACCATCGGCTGAACCCACGGTCCGAAGCGCTTGGACAAGCAAGGAGGAAAGTGTGTCGTCACCGGTATCGGCGGAGGTCCCGGTCATGGCCGTTTGTGCGACGGCATCAAGGCGGCTATCGCCTTCGGTCAATGACTCGGAAACGCCATCGAGATGAGTCAATGCCACGTCCAAAGCCGATTGAAAACCTTGAATGCAGACGAGAGGATGAAGTCCGCGTTCCAACAATCGGCCGGCTTCTCGCATCAATTCGCTGGCAAAAAGAAGGCAACCGGTAACGCCGTCGCCGCAGGCTTGTTCTTGGGCGTCAGCCAATTGAACGAAGGCTTTGGCGGCGGGGTGTTTCACGAGCAGTTCGGCAACGATTTTTGCGCCATCGTTGGTCACGGCCGTTTCGCCATTGGTTTTGTAGAGCATTTTGTCGAGGCCCTTCGGCCCAAAGGTACCCTGCATGAGGTCGCCAAATGCAACCGCAGCGGTTACGAGTTTCTGGGTGACGCCCACGCCGCTGGTGACCGTCGTGGTGGGTCGAACGATGGCAACAGGGGCACGCCCACTGCCGTCGTTACCGTTCGCCATGATGTGAGAGGCGGGGCCTCTTGTTCTTCAATCCTTATTCAGGACGAACTCACTTCTTCTTGGCAGTGGACTTCTTGGCCGCTGGCTTCTTGGCGTGCTTTCCGAGCTTGTGCTCTTTTTGCGCCTCGTTGTTGGACCAGTGGTAGGCCATCTTGAGCAAGTTGAGGTAGTGCTCGTTGCCGTCCTTGCGCATCTTGTCGTGAAGCACTTCGTTGGTCATGAACACGTCGCCCCAGAGTTGCGCAGCCGTGCCCTTGTCGCCCTTTGGCATGTCGAAGACTTCCTTGATGGTGGGTTCAAGGTAGGAGCGCCACACACGGGCTGGGTTCACGGCCATGGTCACTTCCACCACGATCTCGTTCTCGTTGATGCCCGTACCGGTCTGCCAGGTGTCTTGGCCGAGGTCGGCCAAGAACGGAAGGCAGAGGTCTTGGATGGACAGGCTGGTCATGGGGTCGGCGGCGGTCAAGGAAGCGTAGGCTTCACGCATCCGACCGCGGTCTGCACCACGAGCAGCGGTTTGGAAGCGCAACTTGTCAATGGACGTCGGAACCAAGAAACGCACATCGGTGTAATACACAAGCGGGTTATCGTCAGGCGAGTTGAAGATGTGCTCAAACGGTGCAGGACCGGAGGATTCGCCCAGCATGTCAACTGGGTACACCGTCTTCAGGGCGTTGGTGGCCACGGTTTGGATGATGCGGCGCATCAAGCGCTCAGGAGCTGCCGACACATCGTTGAACGTGTTCAGGTATTCGTCCATGTTCAGGATGTCATAGCCGCGAACGGAGAGGATGGAGTGGACATTGGGTCCAATCATCTTCTCGCCGTCGACCTCAGCTTGGCTGATCCAGCGAGCGCCACGAGCGACATCGGAGGCAGCAACAAGGTCGGCGTAGGCCTTGAATCGGCGAGTGACTCGGTTCATGAAGTCGGCCTGGTCAAGTTTGGTGAACACGGTCGCATCGTAGTTTGACTTGAGGGCGTGGTCAGCCACCTGACTGGCATTGGCACAGGTCAAGAGATTGCCTTGGTCCGAGGGGTACATGATGAGGCGGCGGCGCTTTGCAGCACCACCGAGGGTACCGATGTGCGGGTCGGTCAAGACGTAGCCGAGGGTAGCACAGACTTCGAACAGGCGGCTGTACTTGTCCTCGTCGCTGGAGTTGCCGATCCACTCGTCAAGCCCAGGCTCAATGCAGTGGAATTCCAATGGAACCATCTCTGAACCTGCACCAAAGGCTTGGCGAACAGTGGACGATTGCATCATGCCCATCAGCGTGTAGAGGGACGTCTTACCGGTCGTCATGAACACGTCAGAGATACCTTCCTCGCCAAAGGAGGAGCTTCGGTCGGGGAGGTTCACAAGGAGGTTGAAGGCGGTGGCCGTCTCACGGTTGCCGTTGACAGCGGGCCAAATCCATGTGTTGGGGCGGGTCATCAAGTAGCCAGATGCGTCCTTTCCGAAACCGGCAGGAGAGTAGCGAGTCCATCCCAGTCGGTTGTTGAACGACACGTTTCGGTGCATCAACGACGGATAGTAAACACGGTCGAGCGGGTCGGAGTCGGGGACGACACCACGGTGGCCAAGGCCCCAAAGGATGACTTCCCACTCGGGGAATTCCTTGCCTTCCGTTCCGAGGAACAGGTGGTCGTCGTTTCGGGTGTCACCTTCGAGGATGGCACCGCCCATGCGTTCTTCGTCACCGGTTGAGCAGAAGAAGAACGTCTGCGTGGTGAACAATTGCTTGGGCGTCCACATGTTGGCGTTGATGATGGTTTTCTGCTTCAAGTAGTCAGCGATATTGGTGATCCTTCGCTCGTACTTGAAACGGTCCGAATCAATCCAAGAGGAGCCCAGCACCAAGTTGGTGTTGAGGAGTTTGGCGCTCGCAGGACCGATATAGCGGGTTCGAGCGTCGGCCTTGGAGTGGTCCGATGCTGGAATTTCTTCCCAAGGACCCCGACGAGGAATGTAGGTCATGAAGGTCTCGGCATCGAACTTGTCGTCTTGTGCTCGAGTGACCACGGCTTCCACTTCGTCCATCAACTTGACATACGTCTCGTTGGGCAAGATTCGGCCGGTTTCTTGGAATGATTTGTCTGATACGCTGCGATGTTCCCACATTTTTCTTCACCTCAAAATTTCTTCTTTTCTTCAGGAGGGGCGTCCTCCTCTTCTTCCTCAGCTTCGGCCTCTTCAGCTTCTTCTTCGGTGGAATCGTCATCGTCGTCGTCATCGTCGTCGTCATCGTCATCGTCGTCTTCGTCGTCGTCG
>CALGEM010000037.1 GCA_937881505.1 uncultured euryarchaeote | reverse complement strand
CTGTGGTCGCCGTGCTGACGTGAATTTGTGTGTTGCGTCCTCCGGGTGATGAAGCGGGGTCGACGCTGTTGGAATCTGCCGGATTGTAGGTCTTCAATATCCAATCAATGGTGAATCCAGCGGGGTTAACGATCCGGTTCCAAGCGCTTCCACGGACGGCGGGGCAATACCAGTTGAAGCCGAGGTTGACGCCCGTAGCGTTCCATTCAGCAATCTTGTACGAATCATCACATCCAGTGTATTGCGGCGAGTCTCCGTCTTCTGTGGGTGCCTCGTTTTTGATGACCTGCCATGAATTGTTCTCATCCTCTTCGGAGTCAAATTCAGTGGGGTCGAAATAGTCGGATGTACCGCTTACCTCGGTCTTGGCCTCAAATTCCATCCACCACTGGTCACCGTTTCGTACGGGGAAGTCGTAGCGTTCTTTGGCGGGCGTGTAGGTGTTGTCAAAGGTCACGATACCGAGAGTTTGTTCGAGGAAGCCGAGGTTAAACGGACGGAACCTCACGTCGAGCGTAAAGTCGCTGGTGATGGTGGCTAAATCCCTGGCCCTGAGGATGTCAATACCGTCGTAATCGATGTTGAGGCGTCCGGTGACACCTTCCAAGGTAGCGCCGCTGTTTCCTGAAGTGAAACTGCCACTGATTTCAATCTCGTAGGCAAGGACGGTGTCGCCGTTGGTGTCGGTTTCGTAGAAGATGTCCGTGACCTCGTTGACGGTATCGCCCGTCAGCGTGTTGAGTGAAGCCGAAACGTTGGCTTGGACCAGCAATTGAGCGACATCAAATTTGGTTTCGTAAACCCACTTATCGCCCACGCGGTAGGTGGGGACATCAACCACGCCGTTCACGCCTTGCGTACGCTGTTCAGACGACGTTTGGTCGTGGAGAATGGATGATTCTACCACGCCGAGACCCGTTGAGAGAACGAAGAGGGCGACGAGGAAAGCGGCTTGAGAGGCACGTCCCAGCATGGTTGCAGGTAGCAGTTCTGATACAAAAGAGAATGTCCTTTTTGCACGGAATCATCCCTGAGAATCAAGCCATTGTTGTCCGTAGTGTTCCCACTGTTCCATGGTCCACCCTTCTGGAAGGCCCGTTTCAGGAATCGGTGGTCCAGTTTGCACACCCGAGGCCGAAGTTGGAGCAGTCTGCATGGCCTGTTGGAACAAGTAGTCGGGTGGCGGCCCTTCGGGTTGTTTTTGTCGTCGGCGTTCTTCTCTATCGCTGAACAAATCTCCAGTCAAGGCATCGGATACCTCGTCCCACACGTTTTCGTTTGCTTCAACCCGGTTGCGTCGGCGGGCGAACAAGGCCACGAGCAACAACATCAAGGCCAAGAGGCTGAGTTGAGCGAGAGGATTGGCCTCTTCACCGATGAGGGCGGCTCCGAGGTTTTCGATGGGCGTGCGGTCCGCAGGCAGGACTGCAAAGGTGACCACCTTTGTCCCTGGACGCTCGGGGTCTTCGTCCCACGCCATGACCTTGACCGATTGGAGTCCGTCGCGCTTGAAGGTGTAAGTGACCGTTTTTCCAATGAGGTCAGCGTCGTTGTCAGGAATGCCGTCTTCATTACTGTCGTCGTTGACATCAATGTCCCACGCCACGGTCAGGTCGCCCACATCGTTGAGTGCATCGAGGGTGCTGCTGGCATCGAGCAGGCATGCCTGGTAGGCCACGCAGGAAAACGGCGCTGTGCGCACGATCGGAGGCGTGTTGAGCACCAAGACCTCGAGGACTTCACTGGTGTGAGCCCCATCATCATCGGTGACGTGGTAAACGAGTTTGTGGATGCCACTGCGGTTCCAAGATACGGTCAAGTTATCGCCGATAACGTCGCAATCATCGTCGGCACTGCCGAAATCATCGGAGTCCATGCTCGGGTCAATGTCCCAGCAACGCACCAAGGTGTCAACATCCGATGGTGTATCAGTTGATGAGCCGGAGACACGGATGCTCTGGCCTTCAGCAACGGGGAGTACGGAAGCGATGGGTTCGATGGTTGGTGGCACGTTTTGCACGCTGACCCAGCGCTCCTCAATACCACTTGAGGCACCTTCTGAGTCCGTCACTTCAAGGCGCATTTTGTGAAGGCCAGCCTCAAGCCAGACCATCTCATATTCGGAGGTTCGGCCGTCAAAGACGCGAACAAGGGAGGGTTGGGCGTCGTCGGGCCACCACGTATGGGTCAGGCCGTCGATGTCATCCACGGAATCCTGTGCTTGACCTTTTACGGTGACAACTTGGTCTTCTTCGACATGCCAAGTGTCCTGAGCGTCCATCGTGATGGGTCCATCATCACCGACCATTTGCACGTTCAAGCTGTGCGGGCGAATGTTGGTGAATTTGACGTCAAAGGTCGCTGAGGAGACGGCTCCGTCGTCGTCGGTGCCAATGGCGGTGAAAGTCTTCCAGCCCTCGATGTTTGACGTCGTGGTGCACACACGAGTGTAGTATCCTTCCTTGCAGTTGGCTCCTGGCCAGTAAATGTCAACCACGCCGGGCCAAACTTTCTCTGAATCGGAATCGTTGGCGTAGGCATAGAGCGTAATGGGGTATTCCACCTTGGCTTCTGTTCGCTGGCTCCGCACCTCAATCTTCGGGTCTCGGTTTTGCACGGTGACGTTGAGAATCATGACCGTTTCATCCCGTTCTTCGTCCTCAACGGTGATCTGAATGGGGTAGACGCCATCGTCAATCCACGTGTAATTCAGCATGCAGGACGGAGCTACGACGCGTTCGTAATCCCATGTTCTCGTGCCATCATCAAAGGGCACGTAGAATTCACACGAAACATTCCCGCCATCCTCGTCATAACTTCCACTGGCGTTGATGAGAATGGTTTCCTGTGTCATGCCGATGGGGGCCGGCGCCACTGGCGTGGGTAATCGCCCAACAAAGAGTTCAATGCTTCCGATGTTGTTCTGGAAGTTGGCATCGGCGGTGTTCAAGCGTCCGGTATCCGCTTCCCATTGGATTTGGAGTGAACCGATGCTGGTGCCGTTGGGCACGGTCCAAAGTTGGAACATTTTGTACGCCTGATAGGTTTGCAAGGCCGGCAACTCCTCCGTGATGGCGACGCCGTCGGGTGTGGTCAACCGAGCGTCAGTGACTGTTGAGGTCGTGATGCCTCGGTTGTTGAAGGCGACCTCAATGTCGAGTTTGTCGCCGGGCAACACGTTGTAACCCGAGAGGGCGTTGAGTTGGGTTACGGTACACACATTGCCAATGCATCGTTCTCGAAGGATGATAGCTGCGCCTTCGTCAGCAAAGACATCCAAGCCCACAAGGTACTGGTCGAGCGTGACGGTTGCTGCACCGACCTTGTTTCCTGCTTTGGCCACCAGCCCATGGCTGGCATAATCGAGTTGCGTTGCCGACGAATCGAGGGCATCGCCGATGTCGACCATCGCCCAAGCGCTGCCGTTGGCTGCCGTGGTTAGGCTTGTGACGAAGCCTTCCACTTCGTGATGCAATTCAAGTTGCAAACCGGCCGTGTTGGTGAAGCAGGACGAGGAGGCGTTCACCCACACCTGCATCGGCGTGTTGAGTGCGGTGATGGACCGTTCAGGTACCACATCGAGGCAGTCCGAACGGGTGCCGGGATTGGTGTACGGCTCCACACCTGTGGAGCCAACGGGATCGTAGCGCTTGAGTTTGAAATCGATGACCAAGCCGATATCGTCAGCGGTGTGGAGCCAAGCGTAGTTTCGCACTTCTGGACAGTACCAACGGTAGCCCTCCGAGACGCCATCGCTGTTGAAGGAGGTCATTTCGTACGATTCGTTACAACCTCCGTAATCGATGGTTTGGCCGACATTATTCGTGGGCTTTCCAACATCGGTCACCACCCATGTGGTCGTGTTGGTGTCGGTTTCAGGTGGGGGGAATGGCGTGATGTAATCGCTTTGGCCTGACCACTGCGAGTACGAAGTGGTCGTGGTGGTCCATCGCTCATCAATGCGAAGCGGGAAGTCGTAATTCTCGTTGACCGGGGAATAGGTGGTGGTGATGGTAATGTCGCCAAGAATTTGCTCGAGGAAGGAGATGCCACTTGGAACGAAGCGGATGTACATGTCCAGTTCACTTCGAATGGGTGAGAGGTCGCTGACCCGCAAATATTCCGTTTGAGTGAACTGAATGTAGACATTGCCGGTGTAGCCCTCAAGGGAGACGCCGGATTTGTCAAAATTCGCAGAGGTTCTCAGGGTGTAGGCCAGGACCGACATGTTGTCCACGTTCTGGGTGGTGATGCCGGTGACTTCTGAGGTGGTGTCACCTTGAATTTCACCGACCGTAGCGTCAACGCCCGTGTCCGTGACGAGGACGGTCGGGTCGAATGTTCCAGCGTAGATCCAACGGTCGCCGATGCGCCATGTCGGAACATCAGAAACGCCGGGGTCCCCGGCGATTGAGCGTTGAATGGAGGGTTCGCCGAGGTGCTCGTGGTGCGTGAGGGGCACGATGTTCAGCATGAGAAGTAGCACCAAGGCCACGGGGACGGTGCGGCTCAAGCGTACCTCTCCCATGGCATGGCCACGGGGACGGGAGGACATCAAGACTTCTCCTCCAGCCCTTTGGCTGGGGTGCGTGCTCAAAGGAGGTCAGCAAGTTCGTCCTTGATGATTTCAACGGCTTCAAGAATCTCGTCCTTGTGTCGTGCGCCGGTGATGACCATCTTTCCGGAACCGAAGATGAGACAGACGACCTTGGGGTCATCAAGTCGGTAGATGAGGCCGGGGAACTGCTCTGGCTCGTACTCCACTTTGTCAAAGGGCAAGTGGAAGGTCAAGTGGTTGAGGTTGAGTTTACGAGGGACGCCGGCTTGTGGCTCGCCGGTGAACTTGTCAACGCCGTCGTAATCTTCAGGGTAGTGAAGAGCGTAGGTGGCGACCATGTTTTGGACTTCGATGGTGACATCCTTGAGGTCCCAAGTTTCAATTCCAGCGGCTCGCAAATCCTTGATCATGCGGTCGATACCGGTGTGAATGTTGTCCTCGTCCTTTCCACCGGTGCAGACAGCACGGCCGGAGCGGAACATCAGAATGGCAAGTTTTGGCTCTGTGACACGGTAGACGACACCAGGGAATTGCTCTGGCTCGTACTCACAGTTGAGTTGGATGGCAATGTCGGGGAGGTCAAGTTCTTCGGCAACACGGGTGCTGGCGACAACGTTCACAACAGTTAGGCGTTCTTCATCGGTGGTCATATAAAGGCCCAATGACCTTTAGTATATAAAAGGAATTTCGGCATCTATCGTTCTTTCCTTTCGCTCAACCCGACGAATCAAGACGAACGCCCGGGTTACCCAGCCTTGAGATGAGCACCCGGCCGCCGGCCAGTTCAATGGCTTCGCCGGTCGTTTTCGGGTCCCGTGTCAGGGCGACCATGCATCCTCCACCGCCTGCACCGGTCAACTTGACACCCAGCGAGGTCGGTGCCGCCGCCTGAACCAAATTCTCAAGTTCGGGTGAAGACACCCCGAGGTTTCGCAGCAAGAGGTGGTTCTCGCTCATGGCATGGCCCACTGCTTCGTAATCGCCCCGAATCAACGCATCGATGCCGCGGCGAGCGACGGTGCCGATGGCTTCGATTTCCTGCATGCGATGCGGCTGGGCGGCCAAGGCTTTGGCGACCATCGCCACTTGTCGGGAGGTCGGTGCATGAACTCCGGTGTTGCCCAGCACGAGGTGAATCTCCTCGGTAGCAGCCGGTAGGGAATGGACCTCCCATGTTCGCTCGCCCTCGGGCGTTTCCAATCGGCGGGTGTACAACCAATCGCCCCGCTCTTCCCGTTGATTGGAGAGAATGACCATGCCACCCTCAACACTGGTGGAGGCGTCCATGGGGGATGCACGCCCGTTTTGTGCATGGGCTTCGGCCAGATGGGCCAGCGAACTCAAGCGGTCCTTATCCAGTGGCTCTTGTTGGGTGGAGAGGTGGTGCATGGCGGCGCCCACCGCTGCGCTTAACGCAGCACTGGAGCCGAGACCGGAGGCGTTGGGGATGTCGCCGGAGATGTGGATCGCCATGGGTCTGTCTTCATCCATCAAGGCGTCTTTGAGCATGACGATGTGAGGGTGCTTCTTTCTGTTCAAGGGGCTTCCATCGACGCTCCATGACGGCGCAGGGGTCATGGCGACGGTCAAACGCTGTTCGATGGCGACGGCCACGGCAGGCTGGCCGTAGACCACGGCGTGTTCCCCAAACAGGATGCATTTGCCCGGGGCGCTTGCGGCTGTCGGCGTCACCCCATCACCCATGAACAGAACACGAGGTCGGGCTTCATATTCCTTGTTGCGCAGTGCACGATTTCGTTGTTCTTTTGACGGTGGATTGAAAGTGCGTCTTGAACTGGGGGAGATAGGCGCGTTCAAGCGTCAACGGTGAGGAACATGGAACATCCCCTGTTTTTGGATTACGGCCCGATTCCCGGTTGGGCGATTCTCTTGGTCTTGTTTGGCGTCTCCGGGGGCTTCTTTGGGTATCAGGTGGTCAAGGCCTCTCGCTTGGTGCTCAAAGGCAAGCCAGAAAACCGATTTGACAACTGGGGTGCTCGAATCTCCGAGGTGCTCAGCGGTTGGTTGGGCCAAAAGAAGGTGCTCAAGGACCGTGTCGCTGGTGGCATCCACGTTCTCATGTTCTGGGGCTTCCTCATGCTCTCCACCGATATGTTTGACCTCGCAAGCGGGAACCAATTTTCGCAGAAAATCCTCCCTGAAGTTGTTCGTGGGCCTTGGAACCTGATGGTCGAAATCGGCTACACCATCGCTTTCGTGGGTTGTGTTTTGGCGTTGATTCGTCGTGTGGTGTTCACGCCAGAGAAGCTCAAGGGCAAGTCGCAACTCGAGGGTAACGTCATTCTGCTGCTCATCATGACCATCACCACCACCTCCTTTGTGGTCGAAGCTGGTGAATCCACGGTCTCCTCCACCTGGGAGCCCATCGGTGCGTGGGTGGCCAGCACGCTGGTGCCCTCCACCAGTTTGGTCATCGCCGCCTACTGGGCGCACATGCTCGCCATCTGTGTCTTCCTCTTCTTGATTCCACTCTCCAAGCACATGCACTTGGTCATGGCCTTCCCGAACGTCTTCTTCCACGACCTTCGCCCCATGGCCACCATGGAACCCCTCGCTCGTGGCGAGAACGGCAAAGCAGTGCTGCTCGATGAATTGGACATTGAATCCTTCGGAGCTGTGAACTACACCGATTTCACATGGCGAGACCTCATCGACGGATGGGCTTGCACGTCATGCGCCCGCTGCCAAGACGTCTGTCCGGCCTATGCTAGCGGCAAGGCTCTCAACCCGATGCAAATCATCCACGATGTTCGCCACTACGCCAACGACCACGCCACCAGCATCTTTGCCGATGAAACGCCCGAGGAGGACATCATCGCTCGCTTCGGTGAGGACGCCATTTGGGCGTGCACCACCTGTCATGCTTGCGTTGAAGCCTGCCCCATCTACATTGACCACGTGCCGAAACTCACCGACGCTCGCCGCCACTTGATGATGGAGCGCATGGAATTTGACGAGAGCGTCGAGGACACGGTCATGCCGCTCATGGCCACCATCGAGAACCTCGAATCCGATTCCAACCCCTACGGCTTGCCCGCTCACGAGCGCGGCGACTGGGCGGAGGGCCTTGATGTCAAGGTGGCTGAGCCCGCTGAATACATCTACTTCGCTGGATGCGCTGCGTCGTTTGACGAGCGCAACAAGAAGGTCGCTAGAGACACCATCAGCATCATGAAAGAAGCCGGTCTTGATGTCGGCATCCTCGGCATGCAGGAAGGCTGCAGCGGCGATGCTGCACGCCGTGCTGGCAACGAGTACCTGTTCCAGATGCTGGCGGAAACGAACCTCTCCACCTTTGAGGAAATTGGCGTGAAGAAGATCGTGGCTTCCTGCCCGCACTGCTTCCACACCTTGGGCAAGGAGTACAAGGACTACGGCGGCGAAGACATTGAGGTCATGCACCACTCTCAACTCATCAACCACCTCCAAGTCGAGGGCAAGTTGCCTCAACCCAAGCATGACGGCACGGTCACCTACCACGACCCGTGCCGACTTGGTCGACAGATGGGCATCTACGACGAGCCCCGTGAACTCATCAACGCCGTTGAGGGTGTTGAGATTGTTGAGATGGAGCACAGCGGTGAAGACGCCATGTGCTGCGGTGTCTCGAGCATGATGTCGTGCAACGAGAACGCTCGCTCTCTACGTGTCACCCGCATGGAAGAAGTTCGTGCGACCGGTGCCGAGACCATGTTGACCTCGTGTCCAAAGTGTGTCTCTCACTTTGAGTGCCTCAAGTTTGAAGGCGACGAAGCCTACGCTGACATCGAAATCTTGGACGTTGTTTCCTTCCTCGCTCGTCAAGTCAACGAGCAGAAGGGTCAACTCGGTGCCGAGACCACCGTTGGCGAGACCGCTGAGGCGTGATGAACAGACGCTTGGTATTGTGTTGATTCTTGAAGGATTAAACATGATTTAGTGATGGATAGATGCTTCAGTTATCGACTTAATTTGTGGAAGCAACAAGGCGTCTGTTCATCAGGGCTCCACTTGCATACGCATACGAACA
>CALGEM010000036.1 GCA_937881505.1 uncultured euryarchaeote | reverse complement strand
AGGTTTGCCAAGATTGCCCGGGCATCATCATCTGATGACGCACATTGGAGCCGTCGTAAAACGAGCCGTGAATGTTGCCGAGGCCGTCGGTCATCATTCGGAAATAGGTGTTGCTTCCCGAGGAGGCCGTCTTGCTCCAAGCCGTTCCCGAATAGCCGGTGGCGTACTTGTACTGGCCTCCCGCTGAGTTGGTCCGGTAAAGGATGTGCAGGTTATCGTCGTGGTCCACGGCCATGCCGCTGTAGTAACCCACGCCGCTTCCGCCGTCCACCGTGTACTTCTGCCACTGGCCTGAGACGTTGGAAACGATCATTTGGTCCATGTTGTTGTGGTTTCGGTAGGTCACGTGGACATACCCTTGACTGTCGATGGCGATGGATGAATCGCAGCCGACATAGGTGTTTGAGGTGTCCAGTGTTTGCGTGGCCCATGAAGAGCCGTCGTGGTACTTCAGCATCGCTCCGTTGCACAAGTAGCCCGATCTTGAATAGGAAATGTGAGGGCGGTCGTTGGCGTCCAGGGCGATTCGAACCTGGTCGTTTTGGATGTTGTTTTGAAGAGATTGCGTCGTCCAGTCCGTCCCGTTGTAGAAGGCGTAGTAGAGGTAACCCGTGGTACTCTCCTGTTTCAGGTAGTACGCCACGTGGAGGTTGTCGTTGCTGTCAACGGCCATGTCGGTGTGGCGGCAGCCGTAACAGTTGGCGATGAAATCATGGTTCCAAGACCCACCGGTGAGGGTTGAATGCCACAACTGGTCCGTGTCCCAATTCACGTGGACGATGTGAACCGTGCCGTTGCTGTCAACCGCAACGGTTGGCGACAAACCGCTCTTGGTGACGTAATTGGCCGTGGTTGTTGTCCACGTGTAGGGCTCGCCGTCGCTGGTGACGTTTTGGAAGGCCATGTCGAGGAATCCAGACCCGGTGATGGTGAGCGTTTGTGCGCCCGTGGTCCAGCCTTCCGTGGGCGAGACGCTGTAGTTGGTTGATGAGAACGCAGGTTCGGCCAGCTCATCCAAAGGGGCCGCCGTGTTCACCACCGAATCCTCGACCATCAACGGCAAGAGGAAGGCAGAGAGTAACAGAAGCGTGACAAGAAGTGTTCGCTGGCCCATGCCTTTGGAATTTCCATGTAGGATTTAGCCTCTTCGTGGTTTCACGAAGTTGTAGCTGTTGGGCCTTGCAGCAGGAACGCGACCCACAACAAACCGAGCAAGAGGCCGCAGACTTGGAAGATGCGCTTTCCTGCCGTTCCCTCCGTGAACAGGTGATTGAGTCGCGCACCGGCAAAGGTCCAGAGGATCATCGCGCCAAGGCACATGGTCAGGGTGACGAAAATGATGGTCGAGATGCCCGTCATGCCGCCGCCTAACGGCTCGATGAACTGGCTCATCATGATGATGACAAAGGCCCACTCCTTGCCGTTGACAAACTGCATGCCGATGCCGACCTTCAATCCAAGCACGCCCTCGATGTTCTCCTCAACGGCGACCGAAGCGGGGTCAAACCTGAACATGGCGACCACCATGGCACCGAGGAAGACCATGCCAATCCAATGGAGTACCGTCATGGCGGTGGCTGAATCGCTTACGGCGTCGACCAGTAGACCAACGCTCAGTTCAATGGTGACAAACCCGATGACCATACCGGCGATGAGCTTCACGTTGGCTTTTGGCCCAAACATGCCGCTGTGGGCAAAGCAGGTGAGGGCGTTGGGTCCGGGCGTGATGAGACCGATGGCGAGCAGGGTGAGGAGTTCTCCCAGCGCCACGGTATCCATACGGGGAGGTTTGAGGCCACCTCCTTCATTGTTCTTGTTTCCTCATCAGTTCGTGGAGCCTACTTGGTTCGTCAAGGCGAGAAAGGCAAGGTAGGCAACGACGGTGGCGACCACCCCTGCCGACATGGCCGGAACGAAATCCCATCCTCTGTTGATGAGCACAGGAAGCAGGAGAAACAACGCCACAGAGGGCAGGACCAACCACAGGATGTTTTGCGCCATTTCAGCAACTTGAGCGGTGTCGTTGGTGTCAGCGTAAAGAAACCACAGAGCAAGAATACTCGTAAACGGGATGGAGACGATGAGCGCTCCCATGAGGGTTGATTTTTCGGCGACTTCACTGGCCGTGAACACGATCAATCCACTGAAGATAATTTTCGCCAGCGCTGAAACCAAGGTCATGAAAGCGTCTCGGCATGGCCGTCCTTGAAGGCTTTGGTTCTCAGGGGGGGGATGGCCCAAAACCCTCTTGCTCCAATGCCCAAGCGAGGTAGCGGTACTCCTCTTCGCTGTTGTAGAGTTGAGCCGAGATGCGGAAGTAGCGTCCCCGCGGAGAAGGCCATGACCATACAGGAATTTGAATATCGTATTTCTCGCTGAGCGTCACATGCAGTGGGTCTGGTTCGTGAAGAGGGATGCCACCACTGCTTTGATTTTCGGGCAGAATCAGTGTAGCGATACAGGCGATCATTTCATTGGGACAGGGTGGTGTGAGTCCAAGGGCATCACACAAGATGTTCCGCCCTTGAACGGCGAGGTCGTGGTTGTGCTGCATGATCGCGGACCAACCTCCCTCGATCTCGGTAGCGAGGTGGTCGATGGCGAACGGCAGCGCGCAGTGGGCTGACATGTCTCGGGTCCCCGTCCAGTCAAACTCGTGTCGGAAACGCGTGGTGTCGCCGAGGGGGAAGGTCATGCCGTGGCTGATGGTCAATGGATGAATGTCGGCTTGCCGGTCCTTCCGAACATGAAGGAAGGCCGAACCTTTCGGGGCGCACAGCCACTTGTGACAGTTACTGGTGGTGTAGGATGCCCCGAGTTCATCGAGGCTGAGTGGAACCATTCCGATGCCGTGAGCGGCGTCCAGTAGCACGTGGACTCCGCGTCCCTCAAGTTGAGTAACCAACCGCTCAAACGGCATCAGCAGGCCAGTTGGACTCGTGACTGTGTCAATCATTGCCAGGCGGGTTCGTTCTGTGACACCACCCATGATGGCGTCCACGGCCTGGTCGGCGTGGTCAATTGGGAATGGAATATTCACGGTGACCACCGTTGCACCCCAGCGTTCGGCAACGAAATCGATGGTGTTTCTACAGGCTTGGTAGGCGTGGTCCGGGACGAGGATTTCATCGCCTTCTTCAAACACCAGCGAGCGAAGCACCGTGTTCACCCCGGAGGTGGCGTTTTCCACGAGGGCGAGGTCGTCAGCCTGGCAGGAAAGTTGCTTAGCCAGTGCGACTCGAGTTTGCTCGAGGACGCCGGGCATAAGGTCCTCAAAAAACCGTACCGGCTCGTTTTCCATCAAATCCTGCCACGTCCGCTGCTCTTTTCGCACAGCGGTTGGCGTGGCACCGAACGACCCGTGGTTGAGGAAAATCCGACCGTTCTCCAGCCCCCACAAGCGTGCATGGTCGCTCCTACTCGGCTTGTCCATATACAAGAGTGAAATGTGTTTTTTATTGAACTTAGTGGCAGAAACGGCTATGGATTGTTCATGAATGGGATGCCATGAATCTTGAGACTGCTTCCCAGTATGCAGAAGTCTTCGGTGTTTTGACCATCATCGGAGCAGTCATTTTCAGTTGGTACCAAATCCACCAACTCAAACGCGACCGTCGAAGCGCTGCTGCTTTCAAGTTGACCGAAATCTACCATTCCATCACCTTCGCTCACGGCATGCACATCGTGTTCAATTCCCCCGACAACCTGAGCGCTGATGAGTTTGAGGCCTTGCACAGCGAATATATGGGCGAAATTGTCACGTTGATGACGACCTGGGAATCGATTGGGGCGATGATCTATCGAAACGAACTGGATTGGGAGTTAATGTACGATTATTTTGCAGGCGCCATCGTGGTTACGTTTCAAAAAACGAAGCGCGTGATTGAGGATTGGCGAGAGAAGAACAACCGACCTTCCTATTTTGAGTGGATGCAGTGGCTCGCAGAACGCGTGATGGATTTGGAAGACGACACGCCACCCATTCCCGCCAACATCCTTCACAAAGATTGGAAACCAATGCTGTGATGCGTTGGGATTCAAACCGGCGTCGCCGACGGCTTGAACAGGACGACTTCCACGTTGACCACGATTTCTTCATCCGAGTCGTTGAGGAGCGGCTGAGATTGTGTGTTCAATTCCAAGACGACCGAGAAGGTCCCCGTGCCAAGCCCTTCAATCAGCCAAGGCTGGAGCACCTGATACTCGTTGAGACCACTGGCGTTGACAGATTGGCCCGTGAAGCCAGGATGTGTGCGCAGAAGCAGTTCGATGTCGCTTGCATCGTTTGAGGAGCCTGAAAGGGTGTTGTTGTCGTCGCTCCATTGTGCCTGCATGCTCGTTTGGGGCACGTTGGCGGCCACCGAATCTGCAGGGTCGGCTGGAAGACCCGATGTTTCACCATAGGTGACGATGGCTTTGATTTCACCGACTCTGAACCCGTCAGGGACATCGTTGGGGTCAATATCAAAATCCAGTTGGCGTTGTTCACCGTCCACCATGACCACGGTTTCTTGGAAGGTCAGCGATTGAAGTTCAAACGAAACATCCCAGTTGTTGTCCCCTTCCACCAGTCCGCGGACCTCTTCGTTGAGGTTGGCCAAATCCAGAGTGGTGTAAGCGAGAACGACCGCCGAGAGGGCCAACGCCACGACCATGGCGATGTTACTCGTTCGGTCGTCAAGCAGTTCGGTAAAGCCCGAGAAATCAAATTCTGCTTGACTTTCCTCATCGCTCATGCACCCACCCCCATGGCGGCGAAGAGCCAACTGATGGTGATGATGTAAACCAAGACGACCGACATCATGACCGAGAATTTACTGAAGGATTCAGCGAGGATGTTGTCTCCGAAAACGGTCTCACCATCGGTGCTTTCATCAACAAACCAACCGGTGATTCGCTCTTCCCACCCGATGAAGAAGGCGACAGCAATGGCCAGCAGCGAAGCGGTAACCATCTGGGGCACAGGAATCAACGATTGAATCATCTCGATAAAGCTGGAGGAAACGATGAGAAGGAGCAGGAGAATCATGATGCGCAATAGGTTGCGGTTTTCGTCCGAGCTGGTGTCGATCAGTCGATACTGAATCAAGATGTAGACGAAGAGCATGGGGACAAAGAGGAAGGAGAGGACGCCGGTGGTGAGCGTCTCCCAAACCCTGTAAGCAGCGGGTAATTCTTTGCATTCCGTTTCGTAGCAACTGACTAGGATGTCTGTGACGGCGATGTCGATGAAGTAGTTGATGAAGCCGATGACGGCGACCACGAAAATAACCACGGAAAGAAGGGAGGCGCTTTTCTTGAACGTCCTGTACCCTTCGCCGAGGAACACCACCACCAGCGGCATGAGGCCCGCCAGCCAGAGCGTTTCTACGCCCAAGAGGTAAAAGATGGACGAGGATTCTGACATTTGTGAAATGACCCCAGAAAACCACGCGTTGTTGGCCAACATGACCGTCGA
>CALGEM010000035.1 GCA_937881505.1 uncultured euryarchaeote | reverse complement strand
GCACGGCTGCAGTAGCAGCGTACTCTGATTTGTCTGGTAACCTTTGCTTGAGAAACATTGCACGAAGGGCTCCTTGGTGACCGGTTAAACCGCCCAAGAAGCCCGAGCCAAACCCACCGATACGGTCCTCCGCCTCAGGGAGGCGAATGGAAGTCCACGATTCACTGATTTTCAATATTGGTAGCACGATGAGAGCGACGCCCACCAAGAGCAAAAGGGGGTCGGGGGGAATGACAGTTTGCAAAAGAGCACCTGCCAGGGCGCCAACGAGAAGGGCCCAGCCGAACCGGCGAAGGGCATCTCGGTCAATGTGGCTTCTCAGCATACGGGATTTCATCGCGTTGTGAGCGCCGTGAACGATAGCGACGCCGGCGATGGCGTGATGCGGTTCAAACCAGATCAAAAACAAGGGCGTGGTCATCGTGGCTAATCCAAACCCTGCTGGTACGGTCAGAGCTGCTGCCAAGACGCACGCGAGAAGGCCACCAATAACGACCAATGTTTCGATATCTCTGCCCCCTGCGGCAATCTTCTGGTTTCATCCTTCTTTGTTAACCAATCCTAAATAGGCAGATGCAGGAAATCAAAAATTCACTTGAATCATACCTTCGTGGTCTCTCACTTCGTAGATTTTCAAATCTTTTTTCTTTGACATGGCGCCAACCAGTTTGCCATACGCGGGAAACAGTGGAAACGGCGACCACTCGACAACCGAGCCGTCGTCCAAATTGTACGTTGTTTGATGAAGCGGGCAGCGAACGCAATCATCCTCAACCTTCGCACCCCATGCCAGCGGCCATCGCATGTGGCGACACAGGGCTTCGGTAGCAAAGAGAGTGGTGCCTTGACGGCCCACCATCACCATCTTGCCCTTGACGGACTTCATCTTCTTCTTTCCAGGTTTCAACTTGCTTGATTTCATCACGTTATGCCACGTCATATCAGGGCCTCCTTGGGAGTGGGATGCTGAGGCGTTCAAGCACGCGCTCCGCGCTGCGAAGCGTGCCCTGGACGGAAGGGTGGGTGCGATGGTCACCCGCTAGGAGTACGCCGTTCACTTCGAGGTTGGGCAGAGTCCGCGCATGGTGAGCCGGATTGATATGGGGCAACGCATGCCTGACCGTCGTGGTGGTCAGGTGCGACCACTGCGAAACCGAAGGTCCGAACCAATTCGTCAACTCGGCCCTGACCGACTCAAAGTCAACATTCTCTGCGTCTTCGCCTACCAGCGTTGCGACCACCCAATGATGGCCTTCGGGGTGAGGATGGAGGTTGGTCGGGAGGTGGACATGAAGCACATGTTGGCCATCTTCACACCATTCTTCGTTCAAGAGAAGGCGGGCTTGGGGAAACGGAGCGGTTGGTGCGACAAACACCACCGTAGTGGTCAGTCGCTCGACAGGTTGGTGCTCTCCGAGTGATTCCGGCAGCATTTTTCCAGCAACGTGCTGTGGCACAGCGAGAACCACACGGTCGAATGTCTCCGGATGACCGTTGACCACAACGCTGGATTCCGTGACACCCTCCACGGATGTGTTCAAGCGAACATCGGTGGAACGGAGGCGTGCAGCGAGTTGGTTTGGTACAGCGGCAATGCCTTCTCTGGGCATGACCATTTTACCGTGCGACATCGCCCCCCATGTGAAATCGGCAAAAGCGATGCGTTCCGAGAGCGTGGGGTCGAGGGTGATGCCGGCAAAAAGAGGTTGGAGTAGCCGCTGGGTTGAGGAGCGAAAGTTGCGTTGACCCAAACCTTCAGCAATGGTAGCCGTGGGTGCATCCATGCTTCGTTCAAGGTCCCGTGAGGACGTGCTCATTCGCCATCGCAGAAAGCGAAGTCCGTCGGCAAGGCCGACCGATTTCAGGGTCGGTAGAAGATACCTGGGATTTCGGAGTGCATCACCGAGAAGGCGGCGATGGCCGCTTGATGGGGCGATGGTCATGGTGCAAGCATCCATGGGTTTGGATTGGAGAGCGTTAAGGTCGATCCACCGTTTCACGGTGGAATAAGCGGTGTGGAGGACGTGAAAGCCAACATCAAGCGGGTGGTTGGCCTCTTGGAGTGTTTTCATTCGGCCACCGAGTCCAGAGGAGGCTTCGAACAAGGTGACATCGTGTCCGTCTTCTTCACAGCCAAGCGCAACGGCCAACCCAGCGAGACCGCCCCCGACCACGGCCACCTTCATGCTTCAACCTCGGATGTTCGACATCCCGCCGTCGAGATGAAGGATTTGCCCGGTCAAATTATCCGGAGCACCGGTGAGCAACCAGTGCATGCTTTGAGCAATTTCTTCTGGTTCGTTGATGCGTTTCAAGGGGATCATGCCCACCGAAGCTTCTCGAATGGCATCGGAGCGCAGCACGCTTCCTCCAAGACGGGTTTCGGTCAAACCAGGTGCAACAGCGTTCACGCGGAGACCGCGCCCCGCATAGGTGGAAGCAGCGGCACGTACCATGGCCTCAATGCCACCCTTTGCAGCAGCGATGGCCTCGTGGTTGGTCAGCCCATAACTCCCCGCAACGCTCGACGTGAACACCATGCGGCCCGTCCCGAGTTTCAGCATGGCCTTTCCAGCAGTTTTCAGGGCGAGAAAGGCCGAGGTGAGGTTGGTGTTGATGACGGCGGTGAAATCCTCCACTTTGGTCGCATGGGGCGGTCGCAAAGCGATGGAGCCCACCAAGTGAGCCATGCCCGCCAAGCCGCTCTCTCCTCGTTCAGCGGCATGAGCGACTGCGCTTTGAACAGCCTCTTCGTCAAGTGCATCGCCTTGAACGAATTCAGCCCCCTGTTCAACAAGACCGGTGACTCGGTCGGCGTCTCGAGCAAGCAGGGTTACACTGTGGCCATCAGCCAGCAGCATGGTGGCCAAATGACGAGCAATGTCGCTGCTCCCACCAACCAAAAGAAATGATTTGCTCATGGAATCATTACATCTCGGGTTCCTTTTATACTGCTGTTTTAGGGTGTTGAACAGCGTTTGAAAAGGGAACGCTCCGAAAAATAACCATGCTTCGTGATGCCCATCCAGCCATTCAAGGCGTGGTCAGCGAAGCGGCAAGCATCCACATTCTTGGTGCCGGCCTCAAACCAGAGAAGCCAGCTCATCAAGCGATTCACGACTTGGATAGTAGGGGTTGGCGGCTGGTCCCGGTTCATCCAAGAGACGCTGGCGGAGCCATTCTTGGTCGGCCCATTCGGCCTACCATCGAGGATGGCATCATCCCCGAGGTTGTCGTATTTTTCCTCGCACCTGAACGAGCGAAACAGGCAGTAAGGGAGATGATGGTTCGCCATGGACGAGAAAGTATGCCCTTGCTATGGTTTCAACCTGGTTCAGAACACGAAGATGTGCTGGAAATGCTCAACGAAGCGGGCATCCTCCACATCGTTGACGATTGCATCGTCCGATTCATTCAACGTCATCATCTGGAAAGTCAACATCGCATCAGCCCAAGCCCGTGGTGCTTGCAGGTGGCCTCAAACGACGGGAGCGGCTGTTCGGTATGGACCGTTGAGTCTGCATCCTCATCAAAGGAGGCTCCGACAACGGCATTGGAATGGTGCGGTGATTTTCTCGACCTTGAGCAATCAAATCACACCGTTGCTCGCTACATTCGTTCTTTGGCCGAGCCAGACGAGACCGTTGAAGCCCTGGCCCATCGGCTTGCTTGAGCCAGTGTCATTGCGAGGACGGTGCAGTCGGCGTCGTTGAATGAATGGCGTAAAGAGATCCACCGTTGCCAAAGATGGCGTAATAGAGGGTGCCATCGGGGTGAAACACCAGGGGCAATGGCGTTCCTGCATCCCAAGCGAAGCGGGTGATTTCGGTCGTGTACGTGGCCTCACCATCGCCCGGGTACACATCGATTCTGAGAATTTCATGGCCTTGTGGCAGGAGGGTGTTCCACGAACCATAGACGGTCGCGTAGAGGGTGAATCCCTCGGCTGGTGAGAGACCGGGCAGAGGGGAATGGACGGGCCGAACATCAAGGCCGTTCATCGATGTGTGCGGCGTCCATGTTCCAACCGGG
The DNA here is from genome assembly GCA_937881505.1 of uncultured euryarchaeote. Classification (GTDB taxonomy): domain Archaea; phylum Thermoplasmatota; class Poseidoniia; order Poseidoniales; family Poseidoniaceae; genus Poseidonia. Next base: position 894 of record CALGEM010000035.1, on the reverse strand, counting down.
CCCTGGGTTCCTTCGGGGACCGGTGTCTCAGGTTCATCTTCGGGCCAGCCGTAATTCTCTCCGGGAATCATGAAGTTCAATTCCTCCGGTGGATGGTCGCCCTCCCAATCCCTTCCATTATCGGTGAAAAAATAGCCATGGTCTTCGACCCATACGCCGTCAAAGGAATTCCTCACACCGCTTGCCAGCACACCATGCTCGCCCGTGCTGGCATTCACCCAGAGCAAGGCGGCGTTTCGTCCATCCTTTTCATCGCAAATATTGCAGGTTGATCCGCTGTGACAAAGGAGGGTGCCATTGGGTAGAATATCCACGGTGTTGGTCTGGTGGTTTCCAACTGGAACACCATCAACCAGCACCCGTTCATCAACGAAGAGACCAGTCTGGGAGATGTTGTGCGCCGTCAGCCTACCCGCCTCTGATACGAAGGCTTGACCGTCACCAAGCGCAAGTCCGTGGGGCCGGTCCAAACCGCTGAGCAAGGTACGTCGCTCATCGGATTCGATGTTAAGTTCCGTAATGGCGCCGCTGTCGCGGTCGCAGACCATCAAATGAGTGTGGTTGACCCACACCAAACAGGTTGGGCCGCCAAGGTCCGTAGCGACAAGATGGATTTCGTAGCCATCAACGACGGTGGGTTCGTTCCCGGAGACATAAGGATAGATCTGTCGAACCAGCAAAAGAGCGACCAAAAACAGCGCCACGGCGAGGAGGTGGCGTCGCATCATGCTGTTCCTGCCTCAGCCTTGATTTTCAACGATTCGCACTGATTTGCCCTCGTAAACGATGTTCACGACGATGGTTTGTCCCTCCTGAACCAGATTGATATTGTGTTCTATGAGGTGAATTCTCTCCGTGGCATTCCAATACACCAAGTCATCATCACCTGCGACA
>CALGEM010000034.1 GCA_937881505.1 uncultured euryarchaeote | reverse complement strand
GAGTCTGGTCCGTGTCTCAGTACCAGTGTGGGGGATCCCCCTCTCAGGGCCCCTACCTATCGTAGTCTAGGTGAGCCGTTACCTCACCTACAAACTAATAGGACGCATGCTCATCTTTTACCACCGAAGCTTTAATCATAAAACCATGCGATTTCATGATATTATAGGGGATTAATCCAAATTTCTCTGGGCTATACCCTAGTAAAAGGTAGATTGCATACGCGTTACGCACCCGTCCGCCACTCGTCTTTTGGTGCAAGCACCAAGAGTTACCGTTCGACTTGCATGTGTTAAGCTTGCCGCTAGCGTTCATCCTGAGCCAGGATCAAACTCTTCGTTGTAAAAAAAATTAAATAATATTTAACAACTTGAATTGATAAAGGAACTGTCTCGGAATGGTTTTGCTAAATTCAATATATGATTAAAATAATCATTATACGCTGTCAATTTCAATACTTTCAATGAACTTAATCATCTTCTCTGTTAAACAGAAAAGCGGTTGCAAATATACACTCCTTTCATATACTACCAAACATTTCTGGGTAAAATAAGTTAATTTTTTCTCACAGAATTATTAACAATCTGATTTACAGATGTTTCTCTTCAAGAATTTACAGGTTTGAATTTCTTAAAATATCCTCAATAAATAAGTCTTCACGAACATTTAATGGGTCGTAGGTTTCTTTAAGAGAAATTTTGAAAACTTTTGCAATTGTGTTATAAGTAAAAGCCTTAAAACCATTTCTCAGTTCTCTAACAAGTGAAAATGCAGTTGATCCAGTTTCTCTAAAAATTAACTTTACTAATATCTGTCCCTCTGTTCGGGTTAACCTTTTAAGCTCTGCAGTTAATTCTTCCTGTAAAAACTTTTCAAGCATCCTTGTGTATTTTTTTTGTTTTCGTCTAGAATTGATTTTTTCTAACCTTAAATTCAATTTGGTTAGTCTCTCGGATGCCATTTTTGCATAAGGATAGACTTTTAAAACCTTTCTTTTCAAAACAAAATAATCTATTCTTTCTTGGTTATTTTCAAACTCTACAGGTTTATAAATAACAACTTCGCTTAAATCAATTTCTTTCTTATATATTGAGTCTCCTTCAATTTTAAAATAGGTTGAATTATTCTCATCTTGAGATAGAATTTTTTGAGAGCTCAAAATAAAAATTACAAAACATAAGAATAAACGCATTTTGCAAATTTAAAATAAAAAAAAGGTTAATTTTAACAACCAAAACAAATAAAATGGCAAAGAGTATTTTAAACGATAAATCAATTAAATTTTTAGAATCATATCTAAATAATGCTGCACCAACGGGCTATGAATGGGAAGGTCAAAAAATATGGATGGATTATTTAAAGCCATATGTGGATGAATTTATTACTGATACATATGGAACAGCTGTTGGAGTTGTTAATCCAAAGTCAAAATTTAAAGTAGTAATTGAAGGACATTCAGATGAAATTTCATGGTACGTCAATTACATTACGGATAAAGGATTGATTTATGTAATTAGAAATGGCGGTAGTGATCACCAAATTGCTCCTTCAAAATGGGTAAATATTCACACGAAAAAAGGTGTTGTTAAGGGTGTATTTGGATGGCCTGCAATTCACACTCGAACACCTGGTAAAGAAGAACCTCCAAAACTTGAAAATATATCTATTGACGTAGGTGCTAAAGACAAAAAAGAGGTTGAAAAAATGGGTATACATGTTGGTTGTGTTATTACCTATCCTGATTCTTTTCAAATACTTAATAAAAATAGATTTGTATGTCGTGCAATTGACAACAGAATTGGTGGATTTATGATTGCAGAGGTTGCTAGACTATTAAAAGAAAATAAAAAAACATTACCATTTTGTTTGTACGTAACTAACTCTGTTCAAGAGGAAATTGGACTTAGAGGTGCTCAAATGATTACAGAGACACTTAAACCAAATATTGCAATTGTAACCGATGTTTGTCATGATACATCAACCCCAATGATAGATGTTAAAAAACAAGGAGATAATGTAATTGATAAAGGTCCAGTTATATCATATGCACCTGCTATTCAAAATAATCTTAGAGAGAGAATAATTGATACCGCAGAAAAGAAAAAAATTCCTTTTCAAAGACATGCATCATCTAGATACACTGGAACTGATACTGATGCATTTGCATATAGTAATGGTGGTGTTGCATCTGCACTAATTTCACTTCCACTAAGGTATATGCATACTACTGTAGAGCTTGTGAGTAGAGAAGATGTTGAAAATGTTATTAAACTAATTTATGAGACCTTGCTTACTATTGGTCCTGATGATGATTTTAGTTATTTTAAATCTTAAATAAAATTAACTATTGAGAACCTTCAACGATTTGTTCTACTATTTCAGGGTTTAATAATGTTGAAATATCTCCAAAATTATCTTTTTCACCAGAAGCAATTTTTCTTAAAATTCTTCTCATAATCTTACCACTTCGAGTTTTGGGAAGTCCAGGAACAAGTTGGATTTTTTCGGGCTTAGCGATCGGACCAATTGTTTTTGATATTAATTTATTTATTTCAACCTCTATATCATCTTTTTTGGAATCATCTTTAAGAATAACAAATGCATAAAGTGCATTCCCTTTTATATCATGTGGATATCCAACAAGAGCACTTTCTACAACATTATCATGCATATTTATTACATCCTCAATTGGTGCTGTTCCCAAATTATGACCTGATACAATAACAACATCATCTACCCTACCAGTAATTCTATAATTTCCATATTCATCTCTAAATGCTCCATCCCCAGGAAAATAATAACCGGGATAAGCCGAAAAATAAACATTTTTGTAACGTTCATGGTCACCATAAATTGTTCTTGCTATAGATGGCCATGGATATTTAATTCCAAGAATTCCATTTTTGTTATTATCATCAAATTCATTACCATTTTCATCAAATAAAACAGGCTGAATTCCCATCATTGGTTTGGTTGCAAAAGTAGGTTTTCCCTCAGTTACATTAGCTAAAGATGTAATCATGATTCCACCTGTTTCTGTTTGCCACCAAGTATCAACAATTGGACATTTATTCTTTCCTATGTTTTCATTGTACCAATTCCATGCTTCCTCATTGATTGGTTCTCCAACAGTTCCTAATACTTTTAATGATGATAGATCGTATTTATTTACAAAATCCAAAGGGTGTTTTGCAAGGGCTCTAATTGCAGTTGGAGCAGTATAAAATTGGTTAACCTTGTGCTTTTCACAAATCTCCCAAAATCTACCAAAGTCTGGATATGATGGAACACCTTCAAACATCATGGTTGTAGCACCGTTTAGCAGTGGACCATAAACTATGTAACTATGCCCTGTAATCCAACCAATATCTGCTGTACACCAATAGATATCATCATCATCGTAATCAAATACATTTTTAAATGAATAGGCAGTGTAAACCATATAGCCCCCAGATGAGTGAACCATTCCTTTGGGTTTTCCAGTTGACCCTGATGTGTATAAAATAAATAAAGGATCTTCAGAATCCATTATTTCAGCTGGAAAATAATCATCAACTTTATCTAATTCATCGTTCCACCATTTTTCATTCTTATTTAAAGTAATTCCGCTATTTATACGATTTAATACTATTACTGAATCAACACAATCACAATCTTTTAAAGCCTCGTCAACTATAGATTTTAAGTCAATTGTTTTATTTCCTCTAAAGCTTCCATCAGAGGTTAGGACCATCTTACATGATGCATCATTAATTCTAGCTGATAGTGCAGATGAAGAAAAACCTGCAAACACAACAGAATGTATAGCTCCTACTCTAGCACAGGCTAAGACAGCAATAGCAAGTTCAGGAACCATTGGCAAATAAATACAAACTCTATCCCCTTTTTGAATATTGTTATTTTTTAAAACATTAGAAAACTTACACACCCTACTATGTAATTCTCTGTATGAAATATGCTCTGCTGGTTGATTAGGATCATTTGGCTCAAAAATAATGGCTGTTTTATCTGGGTGAGCCTCAACATGTCTATCAAGACAGTTTTCAGTAATATTCAATTTTGCATCTGTAAACCATTTAAAACTTGGTTTTGAAAAATCAAAGTCAACTACTTTTGACCACTTACTTTTCCAAATAAATGATTCAGCAACATCAGTCCAAAAAAGTTCTGGATTATCAATGCTTTGCTTATAAAGTTTTTCGTATTGCTGTAAATTTTTGGGTAGTAAATTGTTTTTAAATATCATACTTAAATCTATAAATTAATTTAAAGATTTAATAATTTCTTTATTGATATTTCTAGCAAATGATGGTCCATTATAAATAAAGCCTGTATATAGTTGTATTAGGCTTGCACCAGCCTTAAGTTTATCTAAAGCATCTTGCGTTGACATAATCCCTCCAACTCCAATAATTGGAAGCTTTTTATTAGAATACTCGTGAATTAATCTAATAATTTCTGTGCTTCTCATTGTTAAAGGTTCTCCGCTTAAACCTCCAGTTTCAGTGGTTAATTTTTTCTTAGATTTTAAATTGTTTCTGCTTATTGTTGTATTTGATGTTATGATACCGTCAATTTTAAGATCTAGTGCCATATCGACTATTTTTTTTATATCATCATCATTTAAATCAGGTGAAATTTTAATTAGAATAGGTTTGGTATCTCTTTTATTATTCTCGCTGATCAATGGATACATTATCTCACGTAAATCATTAATGTTTTGAAGATCTCTTAAGTTTGGTGTGTTTGGTGAACTCACGTTTACCGCAAAATAATCAACATGATCATATAAAGCTTTAAAACAGATTAAATAATCATCCTTTGCTTTTTCATTTGGTGTAACTTTATTTTTACCAATATTACCACCAATTATAATATTACCCTTATTCCTTAATCTACCTACAACTTTATCAACTCCATCATTGTTAAAACCAAGTCGGTTAATTAAAGCATTATCATTAACCAATCTAAAAATTCTTTTTTTTGGATTCCCATCTTGAGAAACTGGTGTTACAGTACCTATCTCAATGAAACCAAAGCCCAATGAAGACATTTGTTTATATACCTCGGCATTTTTATCAAAACCTGCCGCCAATCCTACTGGGTTTGGAAATTTTATGCCAAAAACTTCTTTTTCAAGTGATGGATGATTTTTACCATTTACTTTAAAATGATAGAACGATTTTCTTAGATAAAAAATAGGTGAAAATAGTTTCATTGCACCTACTACAAAATGGTGAACTTTTTCAGGGTCAATTGAAAAGAAAAAGGGCTTTAAAAAAACACTCCACAAAATTTTTTCGATTTTGTGAAAAAGCTCTTTATAAAAAATCATTTATAGTTTTTAATCTTTCTTATTTAATGCCTCTGACAATTCAAAAGAAATTGCAGATTTATCAAATTTTATTTTTCCAGCCATAGTCACTAAAACACAAGTATTATTACTATCATTAATCTCAACTATCTTTCCATGCATACCACTTTTTGTTACTACCCTATCTCCAGTTTTTATATTCGAAATAAATTTTTTCTCTTTTTTTGCTTTTTTACTCTGAGGCAGAATAAACAAAAAATACATTGCTATAAAAAGCAGTATTATCGGTAAAAATTGACCAAATCCTTCCATATTACTTATTTAAAACAAAACCTGATAATCTTATTATTTTTTTACCAGTATTTGTGTTTGTTGTTAAAGTTACTGACTTCATTTGTTTTCCGGGTTTATTTGAAGTGTCAAACCTAACTTTTAATTTTTCTTTTTGCCCTGGCCCTATGTTTACATTCTGAGGATATTCTGGAACAGTACATCCACAGCTAGCAGAAGCATCAAAAATTATTAAATCAGATTTTCCTGTATTTGTAAAATTAAAATCAACCTCAACCACTTCACCATCTTTAACTTCACCAAAATCATATGTATCAAAATCAAACTCGATTTCAGGTGAATCATAAGACTTGTCCAGTCTTTCTTCAGTTGCTTTTACGTTCTCTGCCTTAATCTTTTTCGAGGGATCAGAATCACAAGATTTAAAAACAAATCCAACAAAGAATGCAGCCAAAAGACTAAAGAATAAATAACCGTATACTTTCATAAAAAATTTCATATCCTAAAATTATAAAAATTATTGTGAACCCCTTTCATTTTTATTTATCATTCCTTCTTTGTCTAGTTTTCTGTAAATATTATTTAAAACACCATTGATAAATGTGCTGCTATTTGGACTAGAATATTCTTTAGAAATTTCAACATATTCATTTATACTAACCTTTACGGGTATTGATGGAAAGCTTGTGAATTCATTTATACACATTTTCAAAATAATCATATCAATAACAGCGATTCTATCATTGTCCCATTCAGGCGTATATTCATTTATAAGATCTTGTATATTCTTATCATCTTTAACAGCAATTTTAAACAATTCTTTACCGAACTTTTTATCAGACCTGTCTTTAAAGATTTTTGTTGGAATTTGAGTTGAACTATTAATTGAAGAATTAATTAACCAATTTAAAACCATTGTATTAACAAGTGGAAAGTCATCAACCCAACCAATTTCACAGTCCTCATAAAAATCAAATAGTTCATCATTACTAGCAATCACATTTTTATAAACGTCTTGAACAAAAGAATTTTCATTTTTTGAATAATTAATAAAAATTTCACTTTTCAATATCTCTTGAAATATATTTTGAACTTTATTAATATTATTAGTCCAATAATTTAATTCATATTTTTCAAAAGCTTTAGTTAAAAATTTATCTGAGTTGATAGATTTTAGAAGTTTATTTTCAGTAAACAGCTTTACTATCAATTTAGAATCTTCTTTAAAATATTTTTTTTCGTTTAGTTCAACAACTCTGATGGATTCTTTAAAAATTTCTTTTAAGAGAATTAATTGAGTTAAAAAAAGTTTGTAAAAGTTTTGAGATGTTTGTTCAAATTGTTTTAAAAGGGATCTATTGTCTATTTTTCCAGTGGTCTTTGAATACAATAATTGTAATATTTTAATTCTTATGTGCCTTCTGTTTAACATTTAAATGAACTTGATGGCAAATGTAAATATTTTTAAACTATAAACATCAATTAAAATGTATATTTGAAAATCAATTTTATGGGTGAATTAAAATACCTAAATAAGTTTTTTTATCATTACAGAAGCAAAATTATAATTGGCATTATTATAACAATTATTGCCAGAATTTTTGCTTTGGTGGCTCCAAATTTAATTGGAAACTCAATAACCTTAATAGAGCAATATACTTTAAACAATTCTATAGAATTGGGTTATTTAAAAGAACAATTACTCAAAAACATAATTTTCATAATCCTCTCTGCCTTGATTGCTGGTCTATTTACTTTTATAATGAGACAAACCCTGATTAATGTTTCACGATTTATCGAATATGATTTGAAAAATGAGATTTTTTATTAAAAATATGATATCTAAAATCTGACGATGAAATTGGATGTGTCCAAGTTCACCGATGTTGCTCACGTGCGTTCCAGCACAGGGGCACATATCGACGCGATCGCCAATTTGAACGATGCGAAGTTCCTTCACACTCGCTGGAAGAAGGTCCATATTGGTCCGGTCAGCGGGCATGATGGCGTTGATTTCATCCCTGGTCATCACGGCGTCCGTGACCGCCAATCCAGCATCAATCCGTTCGTTGGCCGCTCCGATAAGGTTGGCGAGCATCATTTCATCAAAGGAAATGGGATTGAAATCAATGCGAGAACGGTCGGCATGGATTTGATTCCCCACCGTTCGAACACCATCAAACATCTCGTACGCTAACCCACTAACCAGGTGTTGAGCGGTGTGCATGCGCATGTGAGCATATCTCGTTTCCCAATCAATGGTTCCTCGGACTTCATCACCAACGGTCAATTGATGTCCTTCCTCAACGGTGTGGTGCACATCGCCGCGACCCCGTACTTCTGATACCTGGATGTCTCCGTTTGGACCTGAAAGCACGCCGGTGTCCCAATGCTGGCCACCACCAAGCGGGTAGAACAGGGTCCTGTCCAACACGACGGTGTTTTCTGAGACATCGACGACGGTAGCGTCGAATTGACGTGCATACGCCGCTTCAATGTCTTGAAGGTACAACTTCTCAGTCATGGTCTTTCCAACCGATGAACGTTGAAGAGATTAACCGTTTTCTGGTTGAGGTGCACCGGGCCCAAAGTCTTCAAGTAAGCCCAAGTTTCCTTCTGAAGAAGCGTCGATGACAATGGGTGGTGTTTTCCATGCCACGGCCAAAGCTACCGTTGAATCCCACAGTGCACGAATGAAGCCGACTTCTTCGTATTCCCAACCTCGTTCTTCTGCATATTCTTTGACGATGGGCGCTGCTTGTGGAAGATTGAAATGAGAAAGAGCCGGAAGGAGGTGGTGTTCAATTTGGTAGTCCAATCCAACGAAGAAAAACGAACCGATTGGCCCGAGTTTGATACGTCGTCCTGTTTCAATCTGAAGTCGCCAGTTCTCGTCATATTCCATTACGATGGGGCGGCCAGCATGTCCAGGGAGGAAGATGGCTGTCAAGTACAGACCTACAGCGGCCCAAAGCATGACATAGAATCCAACGGTTATCTGCCATGAAAGTCCGAGAAGAATGGGAAGGCCAAGCCAAAGGAAGAAGTGCGCACACAGCATGGAGACATCAAGAAGATACATCTTTGAGAAGCGATTTTTCTTAGCTTTAAACGGCGCAGTGACGATGTACTTCAGACCGTCATAACGCATGAGATGGCCAACAAGTGGGGTGATAATAGGCCAAAAGATGTAGGCTTGGAGGTATTTCTGAAAGAACCTTCGTAGAGGTCCGCTCGATTGATATTCCTCAGATGAAAAAGTCAGTGGCCAAGAATAGATATCGGGGTCTTTTTGGATGACGTTTGGGAAGGCGTGATGTTGCACGTTGTGTTTTTCACGCCAATAATTCATCGACAATCCGGAGAAAAGTGGGAAAGCGAGGGTGGCGATAGAGATGTTGCCGGCTTTGGATTTGCAAGCGGATGAGTGGACGCCTTCATGACCGATCATTGCAATGGTCGTCGTGAACAGGGCGGTTATAGGAAGAAGGAGAAGACCCCACTTCAACGGAAGCATGATGTGGGCTGCGTACAGAAAACCAACGATGATCAAGAGGGTAATTAATTTCGTCCACGACTTAGCCGTTGGTTTCTCGAGAAGGCCTTTTTCTTGTAATTGCTGGCGGAGTTTTGCCATTGGATGTGCACCCATGTTCATCACCAACGCCAACGGCGTTCTCAAGTTGGCCAACCCGTTTAGCCTAAGAAAGTGGTGTTTCTAATCACACCAAATATCTAACTTTACACGGAATCAGTCACGAAGTCAAGCACCCTTGAAACGACCCCATCAAAGGAAAGTTCGTCTGGATTTGCCGATAACACAACCGATGTTGATTCAAAAAAACCACGAGGTGGTTCCCATGTTATTTCCTCTTTCCACCATAGTTCAGTCATACCGTCACCACGATTGAGGTGTAAATCCGTGTATGGTGCCTCTTTTGCATCTTCAGTTAACACGGTGGCACCCTTCCAACCAACACCATCGTTTCCAGGAAATTGTTCAGGTTGGGATGGTTCAAGACAATGTTGTCGAAGACCTGGTCCAGAAGTTTGAGGTGGACTCATCACGATCACACGGTCAGCCGTGAGATGAGTTGGAAGATGACGTTCGGTTGATGAAAGTTCCAAGATGTACTCTTCATTTTCTTTGGAGCACGATAGGATTCTGGTTCGGGTGAAACACTGAACACCCTTTCGCGAAATGTTGGCTGCAAGGTGTTTGAGAACCCAATCCCAACGGCAACCCCAACCTTGTTCATTTTCAGAAAGTAGGAGAAAATTTTGTTGTTCATCAGTCATGTACGCATGGAGAAGTTCTGGATTAACCACGCGACCAGGGTGCATAACTGGTAAGCCGAGTTCAGCTTCAAGCTCTATGATGATCACATGATGTTCGCTTTGCAGATGGTGGGCCAACACCAAGGCCTCGATTGTTCCACCAATGAGAATCACGTTCATACAGATTCCACCAGGTCAAGAGCAAAAACAGGACAGGAGGGTATGCAAAGACGACAATGGGTGCAATTTGGTTCGTCAACGTAAATCATTCGATTTTCTAACGTGAGGACGTGCACTGGACATAGAGCGATGCAGGCACCACAACCAAAACAACGATCTTCGTCGACCACGAATTCATGAGAAGGAATTCGGGCCATGACCTGTGGAGGAATTCGCCGTTGAAGACTTCTTCGTTTTCCTTCGGAAAGAATTTCAGCACAAATTTCACAGAGAAAGGATGAGGGGTTCATACCCCTTCATTTCCAGTGGAATATGAATTTGAATTGTTGATGATGATCGAGAAAACGAGGAGAGAATCTGAATCGAGAAAAACCCGTGGAATATGCTCGCGAGAAGCACTTGAATATATTGGAATTGAATCATTGAATTTTCAACCTGAACACCAAGAAAATCTCTTCCAGTGGAAATAAGGGGGTACTACCCACATATTCATGCAAGAGAACCCTTTGGTCCCATCATGGTCTTGTATGCTGCTGGCCGAACCTCGACCTATCCTGATGAGCCTCCTGCAAGTGGATTTCGATTCCACTACCTCGGAGGAGGTGATGAGGTTGGAAATGTTGGTATTGTTATGGAAGATCCTTCAGGAACTCGCTTACTTCTTGATTATGGAATTGCGCCAACATCGCCGCCACGTTATCCCAGTGAAGCTCCTCTCGTTCATGACGCTGTCATCACACATTCACATATCGACCATCTTGGTATGGCACCTTGGTTGTGTGCTCATCATCGCACCCGCCTTCACGGGACCATCATCACCGCCCAACTTTCTGACATGATGTGGCGAGATACCTACAAAGTCAGTTCCATTGAGCGCTATCCACTTGCTTGGGATAAGCGGGATATTGATACAGCGGTCGATTCTTGGTATGTTCATGATTTTGGCATACCGTGGAAACATCATGATTGGGACCTCACGTTGCATCCTGCTGGACACATCCCAGGTGCAGCAATGCTTCACATCAAAACACCCACAACCACCGTGTTGTTAACCGGCGATTTTGACACCCGTGATTCACCTCTTGTCTCAGGAGCTCAACCGGTCCAAGCAGACATCCTCTTTGTTGAAGGGACCTATGGTGGGCGAGACCATCCACCGAAGGAAGAAGAAATAGATCGATTTATTCAAGCGGTTACTGATGTGGTTCGTCGTGGAGGAACAGTTCTCATTCCCGCTTTTGCGAACGGTCGAACCCAAGACGTTGTCATGCTCCTTCATCGTCATCTTCCGAACCTCAATGTTCATGTTGACGGTATGGGCAAGCGGGTGGCGAAAACACACATGGAGCATGGTTCACTTTTGCGTGATAGCAACGCACTCGAACGCGCATGGCGATGGGCAAAACAAGTGTCGAGCAAATCCGACCGTAAGAAGGCACTATCTGCAGATGTCATCGTAACCACATCCGGTATGTTGAACGGTGGTCCAGCGCTTTGGTACCTCAATCGCCTGCGACACGATGTGAAAAACTCCATTTTCTTCACAGGATATCAGGCCAGGGACACCGGTGGTCGTTCTTTACTTGAAGAAGGCGCGATTGACATCTATGGCCAACGTGTCCACATTGATTTAGAAATCCAACAATTCTCCTTTTCCACTCACGCAGGCCATCAAGAAATCCTTGATTTTGCGAAAGCCTGTCAAGCAAAACACGTGGTCGTTTACCACACCGACCCAACCCATGCACGGCCACCACTCGTCGAAGCCTTGACAGCTCAGGGCCACACGGTTCATGAACCCAAAAACGGTGAATCCTACATTATTGATGATTAACGAGCGTTGTCAGAAATTCTTACTCACCAGAGCGAAGCGATTGAATACATCAACGCCCAGCGTCGTCATGAGTCCCATGGCTGCAAAGACGCCCGGTAAGAAAAAAGGCAAGCGTAAGCGCAAGATGCGACTTTCACTTCGCCAATCCAAATTGAGCACCACGCAGGACAAATACAGTGATTCTCTTGGATGGTCCACCGATGTTGGTCGCACCTTGACGGATGCCCCCAAACCAACCGGCCCTGAAACCATCAAAGTTCAATGCGAAATGTGCGGTTCGATGTTGAAAATCCCCAAACCAAAACGCTCCCGATACACCGTCTCGTGCACGTACCCAGAATGCGGGCACGTCATGAAATTCGATTGAGATGCAAATCAAAGCACTCTTTCTCACCTTGCTCTTTCTTCCTCTCTCTGGTTGTCTTTCACCAGAGGATGAATCGATCACATCGTTTCGCTTGGCCACGACCACGTCCATGCGGGATTCTGGTTTACTCGATGTCTTAATTGAGGAGTTTGAAACCCTTCACCGAACCGATGTTGAATACGTCGCTGTTGGAACAGGAGCAGCTCTTCAACTTGGCCGGACGGGCGATGTTGATGCCCTCATCGTTCATGCACCAACCTTGGAAGCACAATTCATCGATGAAGGTCATGCTTCAGAACGCATTCCCTTTGCTTACAATGCCTTTGTTCTTCTTTCCCCGATCACCCTTGAGGGGTCGGTTTTTGACGCCTTTGAAACAATCGCAACCGAAGAACATTGTTTCGTTTCACGAGGAGATGATTCGGGCACCCATTCCAAGGAACAAGCGATTTGGTTGCACCTTAATGAAACGAAAGACCTCGAAATTGTTGAAGATTCCAACGGCATTCATCCACCTGGAGAGTGGTATTATTCCATTGGTCAAGGCATGGGGGCAGCCATCAACATGGCGGATGAAAAATCCTGTATCACCTTCTCCGACCGTGGAACTGCACTTCAATTTCAAACACAAATCGACCTCCAACGCTACGAATTTGAGGACGAAATTGTCTCAAATCCCTACGCGTATCTCATCATCTCAGAAACAAATTTACCCGACGCCCACATTTTCCAATCATATTTATTAAATGAGGGAAGAGAGACGATTATGAACTATACCATTAACGGTGAACCGGCGTTTTTTGTCTATTCGTGATCAATCCATTCTCCCTTCAACAGCGACGCGGCAAATGGGTCGTCGATCTGCAAGGCCTTTCCTTCTCGCAACACCACGATCGTATCGGCTAATCGATGAGCCTGTGGGATGTTATGCGTTACCATGACAATACATACACCTCCTTCTTTCAATCGGAGAAGTTCCCGTTCAATCGTTTGCACATGAAGCCATCCAAGATTCGAGGTGCACTCGTCCAACAACAACAAGGAGGGCGCAAGAGAAAATTGGCGAGCCAACACCACCCGCTGCCGCTCCCCTCCTGACAATTCTGCAGTACCCTGATTGGCCATTTCACTCAACTGGAAGAGGTCGCTGTACGCCTTTCCTGAAGGCGGTAAATCCGGGAAGAGGCGGTGGGTAAGCATCAGTTCTGCCCCTACAGAATTGGTGAAGACAACGGGTTGTTGTTGAACATAAACACATGCCTTCGGTCCACACTGGACGTCGCCCGATTCTAAACCAGCAAGTGCCTTCAACAACGTCGTTTTTCCAGCCCCCGATTCACCAACGACAACAGTTATGCTTCCTGGGGCCAAATTCAAGGCCACATCGTTCACCACCACCCGACCTCCTTTTTCCACTCGGACGACCTTCTCCACACCCGTTTCAAACGATGTCGGGAGAGGAAGATGTTCTCCCAACAAAGGAACGTTTGTGGTTTTCCTTCGCTGGCGTACCATGGCGGCCAGAGCAACCAAACTCAATGAGAACATCAAGAGTAAGGCGCCGAGTAAAGCAGCTTGCTCCATGTTTCCCTTTGATGTTTCAAGCACGATGCTGGTGGTCATCACCCGTGTTTTTCCAGCGATGTTTCCTCCCACCATGATGACGGCACCAACCTCCGCAATCGCTCGTCCAAAGGCGATGACGATGGCGTGATACACGCCGTTGCTGGCGAGTTGGATTTCCATTCCAAGTCGCTGCCGTTCATTGATTCCTAACGTCGTCAGGGTGTCGCTATAGGACTGCCCAACCCCTTCGAACGCCGTCCAGGAACCACCCCAAACCAACGGCAGAATGAGACAGGTTTGGGCGAAGATCATTGCTTCAATCGTAAAGAGCAAATCCAGCGAGCCCAAGGCCCCAGATTTTGAAAAAAGCGAGTACACAAAGACACCAACCACGACCGGCGGCAGGCCGTAAAGCGCTGTGATCAGTGTTTTCAATCGTCGAAAATGAACGCTGCTTTGGCGTGCACACCAGGCTCCAAGCGGAACACCGATGAGGGTGGCGAGAACCGTGGCCGTTCCACTGGTGATGAAGGTGGTTTGGATGGCTTGACCGAGCGCCACACCGTCAACCATGTCCGTGCATTGAACCCCCCTCCATGATTCTACCGTTGACCCACACGCTCAAACACAACCCCTGCATGGCGCTAACATGGATGGGCGACCGTACTTCATTTCGGTTGAAGAAGCGCGCGCCATTTGCAACGCCACGCCTTTGCAGACAACCGTCGAACACCTCCCCTTGGAAGCCTGCACTGGCAGGGTCTTGGCCGAAGACTTAGCCAGTAAAGTGGACGACCCACCGTTTGACAATTCCGCCATGGACGGTTTTGCCTGCACGTTTGACTCTGAAGCAACCTACCCTCTAACCCTGAACATCGTTGGCCTCCAAGCCGCCACAGGCGAAAACGAAGCACACACCGTTGCTGCGGGAGAAGCGGTCCGCATCATGACCGGTGCGCCGATGCCACCTGGTGCTGACGCCATTCTTCCCATCGAGCGTTGCGAAGTGGACGGCCAGCAGGTACGACTTCTTGAGCCCCCCAAGCCGCATTTTGTTCGCAAAATGGGTGAAAATTTGCGTTCCGGCACCATCGCTCTCTCAAAGGGCCAACACCTAACTCCGTCCCGTGTTGGTTTGTGCGCAACCATGGGGTACGATACCCTTCCAGTTTACACGCGCCTCAACGTTGGCATCGTGTCAACGGGTGATGAATTGAAGTCGCCTGGACAACCGCTGAAGCACGGCGAAATATACGAGTCCAATTCGTTTGGTCTTGCAGGCCTCGTTGAATGGGCAGGTCATCGTCCGGTTCGGTTTTCTTCCGTTGCCGATTCCATGGACGCCCTTCGTCAAACGCTGGATGAAGCGGCGAACACTTGCGACCTCATTCTTACCTCTGGGGGCGTCTCGATGGGCGAATTTGACTATGTTCGCAGGTTGATGGAGGAAGAAGGCGACATTCACTTTTGGCGGATGAAAATTCGCCCCGGCTCTCCACCGTTGTTCGGTTTGTGGAGCGATACGCCCCTGTTTGGCCTTCCCGGCAACCCTGTCTCGAGCCATGTTGTGTTCAGAATGTTGGTTGCACCCTATCTTCGCCATAGCTTGTCCACGGATGCGCCAAAGGAATGGAAAATTCGAGCGAAGTTGTGCGACCCTGTCAAATCAACCAACGATTGTGTTACCTTGCGACGGGTGACTCTGGTATCAACCGATGAAGGCATGATGGCCTACCAACCCCGTCATCAAGGGTCTGGCAATCTTGAGAGCCTTGCAAGCGCCGACGGACTTACGCTTTTGCAGCCCGGACAATCGGGCGAGGTTGGTTCTTGGATCGATGTGCTTGTGTTGTAGGTGGTCTCATGAAACACACACAAGACGATGCAGGGGATTTGCTGACCACCCTGCGACTTCTGTACCCCACCTCAAGCACCACCACCTTGCGAAAGATGTTGACTCAAGGCCGAGTTTTGGTCAACGACACCGTTGTTCATCGAGCCAAACATGTCTTGGAGAAGGGTGATGAAATTGAGGTTCTGCAGCGTCAGCGAGCCGAAGAACGTACACCATCGCCAGCGTCAAAGCCCCCCGTAGAGCTTGATGTCTTGTTCGAAGATGCGACTCTTCTCGTTGTGAACAAACCCCATCAACTTCTCTCGGTGGCAACCGACCGTTTAGAGCACGATACCCTCCACAGTCGTTGCGTGGAATATCTCCAGTGGTCGGATGAAAAAGCATGGTGCTACATCGTTCATCGGCTTGACAAAGCAACCTCAGGCATCATGGTCATGGCCAAGTCCAAACAGGCGAAAAACGACCTCCAAGAACAATTTCAGGACCGGAACGTCCACCGCACCTATCGAGCTGTGGTTGAGGGGCGCCCCGAACCGGTTTCAGGTACCGTGCGAAGTTGGTTGATGGAGGATAAACACCTCAACATCAAAGCCGTCAACAAGAATCATCCCCAAGGGAAAGAAGCGATATCGCACTACCATGTTCTTGAGTCAAAGGATGAAACAAGCCTCGTTGAAGTTTCCATCGAGACCGGGCGCCGCCATCAAATCCGTATGGCGATGCAACATCTTGGAACGCCCGTGGTTGGCGATGAACGACATGGAGCGGCGACCAACCCCCATAAACGCATCATGCTGCACGCATCATCTTTGGAATTCCTTCACCCCGAGACTGACGACCCCGTTCGTTTCGAAGCGCCGACACCGCGCGGATTTTAGCCGATATTACGGGCATGTCGTGGATCGTCCGCCACCACGCCACCTCATTGCGGGCCGGACTGTGGAGGAGGAGACGAAGCAGGACTTGAAGAACTGTTGACGGGTGGAACTTGTTGGAGACACCCTCATGTCAGCGGGTCAAGATGGATGGATTGAGGTCAAAGGGGCGCGTACCCACAACCTCAAAGATATCTCTGTTGAACTTCCGAAGGGCCAATTCGTCGTGATTTCCGGCGTTTCAGGCTCGGGTAAATCGAGCCTTGCGTTTGACACTCTCTACGCCGAGGGCCAGCGACGATATGTGGAAAGCCTCTCGTCATATGCACGCCAGTTCATCGGTCAGATGAAGAAAGCCGATTGCGATTCCATTGAAGGGCTTTCTCCAGCCATTTCCATCGACCAAAAGCAAGGCAGCCACAACCCTCGTTCCACCGTGGCGACGGTCACTGAAATCCAGGATTACCTTCGTCTTCTTTGGGCCAGAATTGGAAAACCCCACTGCCCGACCTGCGGCAAAGAAGTGGCACGGCGGACCGTTCAGGAGATTGTCGATGACATCTTTTGGCGCATGGAAGGCCACGGCGTGGCGGTGTGGAGTCCGGTTGTGCGGGCACGCAAGGGGACCCATGCAGAATTGTTTCGCCAACTGGTTGAACAGGGCTACCTCAACGGGCGCGTCAACGGACATGAAACGTCGTTTGAGGAGCCACCAACACTGGACAAAACATTCCGTCACGATATCGATGTTCGTATCGACCGTCTTCGCTGCACACGCGACCGAAAACAACGCCTCACCGAAGCCGTCGAATCAGCCCTTCGCTTGGGTGGCGGCACTTTGGCCGTGGAGAGTCTTGAAGCTCCAAAAAGTACAGAGAAATTGAGTAAGAATTCTCACGCACATCTGACCGAAAAGGGCCAGACCATCGCCTGGTCCGAAGACTTCGCTTGTCCCGAACACGGCGCGTTCATGCCCGAACTCTCCCCACGCGTCTTCTCGTTCAACTCCCCTCTCGGTGCTTGCGGTACTTGCCAAGGACTCGGCGTGCAACGTCAATTCAACGTCGACCTCATCGTTGACGGCACCATGAGCGTCTCCAACGGCTGCGTGAATCCGTGGCGCCAATCCATGTCACCCTCCTGGTATCGCAAACTCTTGGAATGCACGTGCGCCCACTACAACATCTCAACCACTCTTCCCTTTGAGATGCTCGATGAAGACGAGAAAGACATCCTCCTCTATGGTTCGGGCTCAACCATCATCCATTACGAATTCACTTCGGAAAACGGTTCGCAGTACAAGTACAGCAAACCCTGGGAAGGCATCATTCCACGCCTCGAGAAAACGTATGCCGAGACCACATCAGAACGCACTCGCAACCGCCTCATCGCCTCCATGACCGACCTTGATTGTCCAGCATGCGGCGGTGAGAAGTTGAACGATGCTGCTCGCTACGTGACCGTGGGCGGTATTCGCCTACCAGAGGTCAGCGGTTGCTCAGTTCACGATGCACTTGGTCTTGTTCGGGCTTGGAACCCCGAAGGGGAAGGGCCTCCCGCTGCCTTCCAAGATCTCCTTGAGCCGCTTGACGAACGCAGCATGTTCATCGGCTCTGAAATCATCAAAGAGATTGAAGGGCGACTTGGTTTTCTCGACAGCGTCGGCCTTGATTACCTAACCCTTGACCGAAAGGCCAACACCCTCTCGGGCGGTGAAAGTCAACGCATTCGTTTGGCAACGCAAATCGGTAGTCGACTTACCGGCGTCATGTACGTCCTGGACGAACCGTCCATCGGCCTCCATCAGCGCGATAATGACCGTCTTCTGAAGACCCTGCGCGAACTGAGCGATTTGGGTAACACCCTGCTTGTGGTGGAGCATGATGAGGATACGCTTCGCCAAGCGGATTGGCTCTGCGACCTCGGGCCGGGCGCTGGCCTTGAAGGTGGGGAAGTGGTGGCCAACGGCACGCCTGAAGAGGTCATGGCCACGGAGAAATCCATCACGGGCGCCTATCTAAGCGGTCGACGAAGCATCCCCTGGCCTGATGAACGGACGCCACCAGGAAAGCACCACCTGACAGTGAAGGGTGCACGCCACAACAACCTCCAGAACATAGACGCAGCTTTCCCGCTCGGTTGCATGACGGCCGTTACGGGTGTTTCAGGCTCGGGGAAATCCTCACTGGTTTCGGGTATTCTTGCACCTGCTCTGCAACGGCATGTCCACCGCGCCGAAGTTGTACCGGGCCGTCATCAAAGCCTTGAGGGTGTTGAGCATGTTGACAAGACCATCATCATCGACCAGTCTCCAATTGGTCGGACTCCGCGGTCCAATCCCGCCACGTACACCAAGGTGTTTGATGAAATTCGAGCCTTGTTTGCAAATACAAAACTCTCCAAGGAGCGCGGCTACAAGCCCGGCCAATTCAGTTTCAACGTGAAAGGCGGCCGGTGCGAAGCCTGCAGCGGCGGCGGTTCCATCAAATTGGAAATGAACTTCCTTCCCGATGTGTGGATCACCTGTGATGTTTGCAATGGGAAGCGATACACACGCGAATGCTTGGAGGTAGAATGGCGCGGCAGAAACATCCACGATGTCTTGGAAATGCCAGTGTCCGAAGCCGTCACCTTCTTCAAAAATCATCGAAAAATCCACCGCACATTGGAAACTCTTGACGCCGTTGGTCTTGGCTATATCCGACTGGGTCAACCGGCCACCACCCTTTCTGGAGGTGAGGCGCAGCGTGTCAAACTCGCAAGCGAACTGCGGCGAATGCCAAACAAACAC
>CALGEM010000033.1 GCA_937881505.1 uncultured euryarchaeote | reverse complement strand
GCATTGGAGGCGGTGTCGGTGGAGACCTCAGAATTCTTGCGAGGGTTGGGGGTGTTCACGTCTTCGCCCATGGTTCGCTCAAACCACGAAAAGCCGTTGTCCTTGGAGACGATGACCGTGGGCGTGGCGACACGAGGCGTGACGTAGACGGTGCCGTCAGGAGCTGTGGAAATGGCGCCGTGCAAGCCCCCGTTGGTGGTGGCGAGGCCGATGATTTGACCGCCTGTCTCAAAGGTTGCACCGCCATCATAACTGGTGAAGCAGAAGATACCGGCCAATTTGTTGTAGCAGTAGTAAACAGCCGTTTCATAGAAACTGCTCGTGATTTGACCAACCAAACCGTAGCCGCTGCTGGTCCACGGACCGCTGGCCAGTTTGATGTGGTCGTTGAGGGGCGTGGTCCCGGAGTCGTGGGGGTTGCCCATCCAGGTCTCGCCGTCGTCATCACTCCAGCAAATCCATGATGTTTCGAGACCGATCATCTGGACGCCAAAGACGCGGTCGGTGATGGGGTCGACCCAACCGTAGGGGTCGCTGGTGGTGGGTGAACACATGACGGGGTCTTGCGTTTCCTCCCATGCCGCACCTCCATCGCACGAACGCATCACCTTCTCCATGGCGATGAAGAAAATACAGCCGCTTGAGGTGATGCCGATGCTGGGCTCTTTGCCCGTTTCACCAACATCACTGAACTGGAAGGTCATGTCAACGAGGGGGACGTCAACGGGTTGCCCGTAGCGGTCAGTGACGAAGACCCGAGCATCGGTCGGCTCTTCTTCAACCACAGGAGGTACCACTGTTTCTTCGCCGAAACATCCGGAGAGCGAGAGGGTGACGACCATCACCGAAAGGAAGAGCGCTCGTCCCTGCATGGTGCGGGGACCCTACCCTCTCCTAATGACCTTACGCTCACGGCATCATCACGCTTCAAATATTCGCGGACATAAGATCTTATCAGCGACGCGAAAAAAATAGTCACGACAAGGCCAAGCATGTCTCCAACAATGAAACGCAACGTCATCATTGGATCAATAATAGACTGACCACCTGACCAACTTATAAAAATGCCATT
>CALGEM010000032.1 GCA_937881505.1 uncultured euryarchaeote | reverse complement strand
CCGGGGTGTTGCTCTCTCTGACCATCATCATGCTCTTGGCGGATGTACGCCGAACCGAACTCGCAGCCGTGCGTGCCTTGGGTTTGCGTCGCAGCGATGCACGGGCACTCTTCGTTTACGAGGGTGCGCTCCTCGCCTTTGTCTCCGGTGGCTTCGGTTCGGTGCTTGGTTTGGGCTTGGCGTGGGTCATCTCCGTTGGCTTCTCAACCATCTTCTCCTCGGTGGGCGCTCAGCAATTTGTTTTCTCGTGGACATTGGATTCCTTCTTGGCCGGTTGGATATGGGGGGCGCTCTTGGCGTTGGTCCTGTTGTGGTCAAGCGCAGTGTTCAACGCCCAGCTAAACATCGTTCGTGCGCTCCGGGGGGCGCGTCCCATGCTGAAGCGTGGTGTGCCTTGGGGTGTTTTCTTGCTGCAAGTCATCGCCTTCGGACTGATCGGTTTGTGTACGCTTGGCTTGCTTCTTTCCGGTCTCGATGGCGGCTTGTCGTATGTCTCCTACATCCTCTTGGGCGTGGGCTTGATTTTGTTGCTCACGCCGCTGTTCACCTGGCAACTGCCGGTTCTGCTCAACCGAAATCAGCCTGTAAATCGCTGGATACGTTATGCTGCTCGCAACACACTCGGAGCGATCGGTGTACTGTTTTTGCTGTGGACGTTGGCCCTCGCACCGATTGACCCGCTCCGGCAGAAAATGGATCCCAACGAGTTGGCGTTCATCGTTCTGGGTCTCCTCCAAGTCTTTGCCGGAGTGTTGGTGTTGACCAGTATCGCCCCACAAGCCGTTGGTTGGTTGGCAAAGCGTTCGTGGATTACCCGTCGGACCGGGCCGGTCGGCTCCGTTGCCTTAGCGCATCCTTTGGCCCATCCCGTTCGCACGGCTGTGGTGATGGGTATGTTTTCCATCACGATGTTTTCCGTGGTGGTCTTGGCAGGCTACACCGAACAATTTGACTCCTATTCTTCGGATTTCGTAGAAGAAGCCGAAGGTGAGTTTGAGTTGTTGCTGACCTCTACCCGTTCCCGACCCATTGATTTGTCCTCCGATCCATTGGCTTGGGGCATCGACCACGCAGCCATGAACAACATCGATGCGGTGGGCGGCGTCTATCGCTCGCCGGTTCACCTTGAAGACGTTGAAGGCGAACGGATGCCGTATATTCTACGGGGCGTGGATGAGGGGTTCATCCAACATGGCGGTCTACCGCTACATGCTTGGGATACTAGCCTTGGGAACACCTCTGATGACGCTTGGAATTCGATTTCGAGTTTCGAAAATATCGTGTTCTTGGACGCTTCGTTTGGGCTTGAATCTACGGCGGATGGAACCACCTTAGTGCCCCTTCAATTTTCAATTGGAGATTCAATTTTGCTAATTGATTTCTCAAACCCGAAAAACACCCGTGAAATGACCGTTGGCGGCTTCCTCAAACAATCGTCTTACATCTTCTCTCCCGGAGTTTGGATGAACGGTGAAGTCGTTGTTGAACAATTCGGTGGGGAAATGACACGGATGTACGTGAGCGTCGCCCCGGATGCGCTTCCAAGTGTGGACCACAAACGGCAGAACCTCCCCTCTCAAGGAAAGTCAACCGAGGTTCGGGAAGCGGCCAGTGAACTGGAAGCGGTGCTGGACGTTGAATTGGCCTCAAAGAACGTCAACGTTCAGACTGTCGCCGAGGAGATTTCAATCATCCAGTCGCTGGTTCTTGCCATTTTATCGCTGTTTGAAGGCTACCTTGCGTTGGGCTTGCTGGTGGGTGTGGCTGGGATCGGTGTCGTGACGGTTCGAAACGTGAGTGAACGGCGTGCCACCATCGGTATGCTCCGGGCGGTGGGCTTCCGTCAGCGGCACGTGCTTCGCCTCTTCTCCGTGGAAGTCTCTTGGGTGGCGCTGCTTGGCATGCTCAACGGTTTTGTTATCGGCTATGGGTTCCATGTGGTTCTTTACAAAGCCGTTTGGGAGGCTGAAGGTGCCGTGTTTTCTTTCCCTTGGTCTGGCACCTTGGGGCTGTTCTTCTTGGGTTGGTTCATCGTGCTCATCACCACTTTCATCCCCGTTCGCCAAGCCTCCAAAATTCCTCCTTCTGCAGCATTGAGGAGTGCGTGAAAAATATCCGTTATGAGGTTGTTCAATTCGCTTACAAAAAAATTGCACCATTGGGTGAGTCAAAGCGCAGGATAATCACCGAAAACAAGCGAAAAACGCCGAAAAACGCCTTTTTTCTCGCTGACTCACCCTGCCCATAGTATAAATACGACGCATGGCGTGGGGAGGGATACCGAACCTTCGGGGGTATAGACATGAAGAATATGACACCTGTAATCCTCGTGATGTTGTTGCTGACGAGTTTCCTCGCCGGCATGGACATGCATGAGCTAGAAGAACAAGTGGTAATCGAGGAAACCGGCGCACGCTCTGGAGCGGATGCGACGGTGGTTGCCATCACAACGCCAAAAGAAACCACGTGCAACGACCAGGGTTGCCGCAACACCTTGCAAGTGGGCGAAGAGACAACCTTCTCTGCGTTCATCAAGAACGATGGTGATGCGGACATCACCGAGTTGTCGTACACGGTCACCATCTACCTCACCGACTCGAGCGGTGCTGTCGGTGGCGTTGCCAAGGACGCAACTGGCAACGACTTGATTTGGGAAAACGCCAACGTCATGTGTGACGACATCACCGTTTGTCTCTACGACGGTAGCGTCAACCCATTGGCTGCAGGTTCCTTCCTCGGTGGCGGCAAGTCCACTCTCCAACTTGATGGCGGCAACGGCGACATCACCTGGACGCCCACCCGTGGCGAATACCTTGTTGAAATCTCAGTGGGTGCCCCCACCGATATCGACACGGCCAACAACGCCGAACTCGTTTACGTTCTCGTCGAGGACTGGTACGACGTCGAAGTTGACCTCGTCTGGGTTGCTGACATTGGTAACGGTCCCGAGGAATTGGAGTCCTCTTCCTTTGACGCCAGTTCCACAGAGGGTGACATCGACTTCAAGTTGAAGGTCACCGCTGATGGCTCAGACACCTTCAGTCCACGAGAGGTTACTGTCCGTCTCGCTCTTTCCGGTCAAGCCTCTGGCCAAATTGGTCCAGCAGGCGACGCACTGACCATCAACGACGTGGTTGCAGGAACCACGACCACCGTTGACACCTACGCCAACGAAACGGACCCCAACGCTACCCAAACGGGCAGCCGAGCCGTCCTTTCCTACCAAACGACTTGGGAAATCTCCGGTGCCATCACGCCCGGTGTTCAATCCGATGCATCGTGGGAACTCACGGCAGAACTCATTGAGTACACCATGTACGGTCAGTACGAGGAGTGCGTGGAATCATCCGAAGCCTCCGAGGGCAACGAAAACGTCACCACTTGGAACAACTTCTGCGAAGTAGCGCAAGACGGCGATGACCGACCCAAGACGGATTCAGACATGATCTCGGGAAGCACCGATGTCTACGACGACATCCGCATCTCTCGCATGGGCGTCTACCAAGGCTACAACTCTGACTGCAGCGGCGTTGCCTCAACCTTCACGCAACAAGGCGAGGACGGCGACCTCAACGTCGGCTGTTCCCTTGTTTACGCTGATGTTGAACACCGTGGTAGCAAGATGACCAAGGAATACGGCTGGAACGTTTCCTACACCGTCTCGCTTGACGGTACACAGATGGCTACGGGTGTACTCACGGAGTGCATTGAAGGCGTTGATATGCCTTACACTTGGTCCCCACTGGGCATTATGGGCGGTTCGGTCTGTATGTTCACCACCATGGAACCCGGTGAATACACCATCGACTTCAGCCTCCACATGAACGAGAAGTCCAGCACGGACACCGACCCCGTTCCTTGGACCGGCGGCGTGGACATGCGAACCAGCAACAACGATGTCACCATGGTCGTTGACGTTGTCAACAACCTTCCAGTCATTACCTCCTTTGAGTTGACCACGGAAGGCGACATCGTCGTCGGTCAGGAAGAACCTCTCGTCTTCGCTGTCTCAGCCTTTGACGTGGACGACCCATCCGGTGATGGCCTCACCTTCGCTTACTCATACCCCGGTGGCGAAATTGGTGGTTGTACTGGAAGTCAAGCCGAGGGTGCAACTGTTTGTACCTCGCCTGTGCTGCCTGACTTCATCGGCAACTCGCCGGTCACCGTGGTCGTCACCGACGCCCACATGGGTGAAGTCTCCCAGGAAATTGACATGTTCGTCTGGAACAGTGCAGTGGCTACGGCCACCACCGACTCTGGTGTTGAGGTTCAATACAGCCTTGACTACAACGGACAGTCGGAGTTCACCATCAGTACCTTGACCGATATGGACGCCTCGTCCTACGACGCAGTTCAGCTTGAAGGCTTCACCGGCACCTACGCCGCAGTCGCCGCTATGGACTACGCTCCAAGCACGACCTACACGGCAAGCGACGTTCTTGACCAGTCCATCTCCGTTATTGTGGGTAAGGACCTCGAAGCAACCTCGCTTTGGTACATCGACGGCTCGGGTAAGTGGATCATCCTCTCCGACACCGCAACCGATGTTGACGCCAGCACCGAGATGTTCACCTACGACGTGCCAGACAACACCCCTGTTGTTCCAGCCGGTACCATGGTGCTGATGGGCGGCGAACTCGCCCAAGCCTCCATCCCTGATGCCTCTGTCAGTGGATTCAGTGCTGAAGCAACCCGTGGTGGCGCTATTTCCATGAACTGGGACATCACCGGCACCTTGTTGACCTCCGACAGCATTGTCGTGAGCATCTGTGCTGCTCAAGCCGACTGTACCGATGCCTTCGAAGCAACCGTTGCTGACGAAGACCGCTCGTACACCTACAGCGGTTCTCAAACCACTCACGGTGAGACCTACCACGTTGAAGTTGCTGTCTGCAACGAGCAAGGCTGTTCCACTCCCGGAATTGCCAGCGTTGTCGCCGACAAGCAAGTCGACGGAGATGTTGCAGCAACCAACCTTGCAGTGTCCGCCGTTGACGGCCAGTGGGTCGTCACGTGGGAAATCACCGGTGATGCCAGCGATGTCGCCATGTGGCACGTGTGCTGGTCCACTGAGGATTTCACCATCGGTGAGATGCCCACGCCCTGCCCCGACGCAGCCATGGGTGCTGACGCAACCACTGTCAGCATTGACATGCCAGCCATCCGCACCGGTCAAGAGTACTTCTTCACCGCTGTGCCCATGGACGCGTTGATGAACATGGACGCTGCTGCCTCGATGAACTCCATCATCGACACCCGTGTCTCTGACAGCAGCAACACCAACGACGGCAACGGCACCATCGGCGACACCGGCGATGATACCTCGTCCAGCGTTCCAACGTGGACCTGGGGCCTCATCGGTGGCGTTGTCATCGTGGCGTTCATCGCAGGTGCATTCATCCTCTCCCGTGGAGACGGTGAAGGCGGCGAAGGCAAGGACTGGGATTACTGATCCCTAACCTGTGCTGAAGCACATCCACCTCTCTGAGGTGTACAACGCTGGGAGGGTCGCCAAGGCGACCCTCCTGGCCTTTTCTCATTCCCTTTTCTACAACCTTGAGTTTAACTTTCTCTTCGTCCTTTGAGTTTGGGGTTTTTCAACCTTGTTTGCAGGTCTCAACGGATGCAGGCATGCTCAAGACCGCTCAAGCCGAAATTAATTTATCATGGTGAAACGAGGAATTGGCATGAAGGCATCAAATTTGACATACATCATTACCGTGCCAGTTTCAGCAATTATCGGGTTGATCACAGAGTTTGCATCAAATGAGTCAGGCTGGATTGTTTCGCTATTATCGGCTCTTTTTCTTCTCAGTTTAGGATTGGCTACTGCTTTGAGAGAAACATCTGAATTGATTTCGATGGAGGTCAGTGAAAATGCAAAGCGCCATCAATCGAACAAGATTTACAATTTGCTTAATGATATTGTTGCGGCAGATAATGTGATTTTTACGAAGTATTCCTCAGAGTTGATTGAAAAAACAACCTCAATCCTTGAATCAGCGAGGAACGGGCGTCTTGTACTTGATAGGGAGTCAATCAACACCCTCCCAATGCAATTTGCATCCAATGTTACCACTGAATTGCTCGCGATTTCAATATGGATTGGAGGAGAGGAAGCACTTGGTAAAGGAGTGGATGCTTACACCCAAAAACTGTATGATGCCGCAAATCGTTCAGAAAATCCAATCGCAGTGAAGCGGTTATTCGTTGTCAAAAAATCGGATTTGGATAACGAAGGTTTGCACCAAAGGATGGAAAGGGATGCCACTGCAGGTAATGTTGATGTCAAGGTCATGAGTGTTGAACAATGGATTGGGGGTACTGATGAACTCCAAAACCCGGTTGATTTTGGAATTTGGGACAACGAGATTGTGTGGACGTACCAAACTTCTCACCTGTCGGAAGAGTTGGGGGACCAAGCTATCTTATTGACCGGGGAGGCGACTGTTCAGAGGTTTCGAAAACAATTCTTGCTCAATTTTGATCACGCGTCAAGCCGCTTGCAAGGTTAGTGCATAGGTTATCTTCACGGAATCTGCATTGAAGTTCAAGCGCCACCGTGTGTGTTGGTTATATCAAGAAGGGTGCATGTGCCTTCACCAACTGATATTTTTTGTTGATTTTTCCTCTTGAAGAGATGTCATTTGGTGGAGAATTATTAATCGAAATACACCAGTCATCTCCTCAAGTTGAATATTTTTTCAAAGATTTTGCACCCCAACCAATATAAATGGTGTAAGGCGTGGGATGCACTGCATACAGTCCGTATGGGGTGAATGACATATGTTGGGAAACAAGAATAACCAGAAAAAGACCGTCTTCGGCGGTATCGGGGTTGCACTGTTGTTGTGCGCATTGATGGTGCTCATGCCAATGAGCGGCTACGTTGACAACAACGAGACAACGGCAACCGTGGAGTCTGTGGAAGCAGACTCGACTGGAGCAGAAGATTACTTCGCGCTCCCCGAAAAGCTTGCTGAAGCAGAATACGAATATGACCCATCGCTTGAACTACAAGGGATGCGAGACGCCAAGACCAAGGCCTTCCTCAACGAGGACGGCACGATTACCCAAATGGTGGCCAACGAGCCTCTCCATTACATGTCGGGTGACGGAACTTGGGAAGACATTGACCTGAACATTCAGGCCTACCCAGAGGGCTGGGGAGTCACGGAGAACACCTTCATGACCTACTTCGCCCCTGAAGTCGCTAACGGCATCTCGGTACAGGCAAACGAGTTTGTTGAACCGGTGATCTCCGGTATCAACCCTATGCTCGTGACCCTTGATGAATCGGGTTCAGCTCCTGAGCCTTTCATCACGGCTCCAGCCGCGAACGGTGTGGAAGTCGGTGGCAATGTCATCCGATACCCACTCGCTGAAGGATACGATTTGGACTACACAGTCGAGACCACTCAGGTCAAGCAGAACCTCATTCTCCGTGAGGTTCCAGTCCTCCCAGAGGCTGCTGAATACTTCGGTCTCAGCGAAGGCTTGCGCATGCCAGTTGGCTACGCTCTGTACTCCGGTGAAACGATGCTCGGTGAAGAACTCTTCAAGACGCAAGAAGACCTTCAAATCCGCAACATCGAAACCGGTGAACTTCTCGCTGAAATTCCTGCTCCAGTCATCATTGAACCAGGCGCTGAGGAACCCTACATGGGTACCTTCTTCATTCAAGTCTACGGCCCCGAGATTCTTCTCATCACCGTGGTTGAATCCGACTGGCTCCTTGATGAAGACCGAGTTTACCCGATTGCTATCGACCCTTCGATTCGTGTGAACTCTGCCACCGGTGGCTACTGTTACATCTACTACGCTTACTGTTACACCAGTTCCTACCGATACCACTACCGATACTACGGTTCCTACTACTACATCCCATGGCACAAGTACACCTTTACCTCCTCTACCGCTCTACCAAGCGGTGCCACCGTTGACAAGATCGAGTGGAAGAAATACATGAACTACGCATACGGTTCCACCCGTACCTTCCAAGTGAAGGTCCTGGAAGCCTGTGGAATGGCACCTCGCTATTCGTACAGCATGGGAAGCGGTTCCTGTTCAGGTTCTTCCATCAGCGCTTCGTACTTGGCCCGCAACTACGGTGGTACAGCCGCTCGCAGTCTCAAGGCTTCGATTGGTCTCTCGCCATCCGCAGCCACGGTGAGCAGCAGCGGTACCGGTTGGAAGACCGTGAACCTCTGTAACTCCGCCACGGCTTGTGCTGCTACCTCGGGTGGCGTCTCCATCATCACCAACGCCCTGAACAACGCAGGCACCGTTGGTATTGGTGAGTACTACACCGGTGGAAGCACGTACTTCTACACCTACGCCATCGCCTCCGGTAGTCGGAACTCTCACCTCCTTGTCACCTATTCTGGTGGTACGGACTCCGATGCCCCAACCTCGGACTTTGTTCCTTACACCGGATTGGATTCCTACATTGAAGGCGAGCGAACGCTCTTCATCAAGCTGACAGACATGTCCGGAATTGACACCACCTCCTCAGGCGCACCTGTTCTCTACTACTCCACCGACGGTGGTAGTTCGTGGAGCACCACCACCTACGGATTGGGCTCCAACAACCAATTCGACGCTGGTGAACTCGTGTCCATCGGAACCTGTTCGACCACGGCTACCGACTGCCGATTCAAGGCTCGTGTGGACGCCCTGTCCTACGGCGACGACTTCCAATACTACTGGAAGTTCCAAGACTTGAACCAAGGCAGCAACGGCGCAAACGTTGGTTACGAGCCTGCTTTGACCGGCACGCAAACCACGCCAACGCCTTACCAAGTTGACATCGTTGACCCAGCCAACGCACCAACTTCTCACAAGAAGATGACCGTGTTGACCACCGATGTCCACGCTGGCAGCTACTTCAACCCACAAGGCTTCTTTGACCGACAAATGACCTACTACAGCAACTCTGACGAATACTTCTTTGAATTCGACACCTCAAACTGTGGTACTGGCTCATCGTCCTGTTTCTACACGGGCACCAGCACCTTCTACGGTAACTGGCTCGCACGTGGAAACGTCGCACCAGCCTATGGTTACTACGGCATGAACAGCGGTACAAACAAGTTCAACCAGAACCTTTGGAACAACAACGGTGATGGCTACTTGTGGATTAGTGCCAAAAACGGTCCAAGCATGAACTTGATCTTCGTGTACAACAGCGCCAAGAACGCATGGGCTACCGTTGGTGTCGACACCGAAACCGGTATCGATACACCACTCACCGGTGGCAGCCAGGCCACGGCCAGTGTCTCCTACGGATACACCCAAGCCTACAAGTTCGCCATCCCAGGCGACATCACCGGCGACTTCGGTACGTTCTCTTGGAACGCTACGCAAACCACCACCACGGCTAACCGATTGTGTGTCACCACCAACGGTTGGTACTACTTCTACCGCTCCATCAGCACCGACCGATGTACTTCGGCCTACTACATGATCTACGGTTCCACCTCGTCCTACCGATGGAGTGGTTTCGCCCTTGGCTCCGGCTACTACGGCCGACAAGCCAGCACCGGCGACATCACCTACAAGGTCGGGAACGTTGCACCTACGCCTGACACCTTCAAGCCTGAAATGATCCACAGCCCTATGCAGGACTCGCACGCCAAGACACGAACCGTGTCGGTTACCATCCTTGATGCTGGCGACCCAGCAGCTGGATTGAACACCAGCACGGCTGCAGGCACCGGTCCAACCCTCTACCACCGAATCACGCCTGATGGCGGCTCGGCTGGCAGCTGGGTCTCGACCGCTATGTCTCAGGAAGCCGGCAAGACCCGTGCACAGTGTGCTTTGGGTGCTTGTACGTGGAGCGCTGACATCGAAGACTTGGAAGTCAAGGACACGGTTGAGTATTACTTCAAGGCTCAAGACGTTTCAACGGTTTCCTCGGGCATCAACACCAACACCTCGTCGACCTACTCCTTTGAGCGAGGCGACCCCAACAAGGTGTTCGTTGTTGAATGGCGCGACATGGCTTACTACACATACGGACAACTCTGTACCGTTCAGGCCTTGTTCTACGATGTGACCAACGAGATTGAGTACAAGTATGACAGCAACTGCCGTACCACCTACAACTCCTGGTCGATCGGCTACATGGACCAAACCCGTCAAAAGGGTGCGAGCATCGCTCACTCCTCCTCGACGAGTTTCAACTCCAACCCAGGGCACGTGCCAACCACGTCGAACTTCCGTATCTCTACGAGCTCGACCTCGCACGCATGGGAGTCCTTCGACAAGGGATTGGTGGAAGTCACCAACGCCGATACGGCGTTGACTGGCACCTCCAACGGCCGACCATACCTCTACTACTGTATCTCGTCCTACTACTGGAACACGTACAAGGCTCGTTGCAACGCGAACATTGACATCCCAGCAGGCTTCGAGTTCGAGTACTTCGGTACGACCTACGACGGCGACGATTCCAACGACCGAATCCAGCTCAGCCGACAAGGTTCGATGTACTTCATCAGCAACGGAAACACCAACGTCGAGCGAAACCTCTGGACCTACCACCAGCCTGCTCTCCCATACTCTGGAAGCTCGCTGGCTCGCCCAGGAACCATCGCTCCGTTCTGGACCGGTTACAACCAGTACTACTGTTATGTGACCTCCAGCCAAGACTGTTCCACGTACTACCGTGTCATGCCTTACGAAGGCAAGGGTACCGATGTTACGGCTGACATCACGTCCGACCCAGTGTGGGACTTGACCGACAGCCCAATCCGCATCAACCCAACGAACGACTACCTCGTCGTCTCATCCGACCTGACCATCAAGCCCGGTGTTCAGATTCAGGTTGCAGCCGGTAAGGGAATCTCCTTCGACGGTTCGTGTACCAAGATGACGGCTCTCGGCAACTCCACCCACCCAATCAACTTCACCGGCTTGAACGGTGGCGAGTGGGTCGGTATGGCCTTCACTGACGACTGTACGTCCGCTGGTGGCACCGATGACCGACATCAATTCAGTCATGTGAACTTCAACAACACCTCTGATGCTGTGTTCCGCTCCGGTAGCCGACACGACAACAGCGGTCCATCTTGTGGAAGTTCAACCGCTGATTGTAACACGGGTAACTACACCATGAGCGATGTCAC
This sequence comes from uncultured euryarchaeote, assembly GCA_937881505.1. Classification (GTDB taxonomy): domain Archaea; phylum Thermoplasmatota; class Poseidoniia; order Poseidoniales; family Poseidoniaceae; genus Poseidonia. Next base: position 5,351 of record CALGEM010000032.1, on the reverse strand, counting down.
CTTCACCAACGTTGGTGCTGTGTTCACGCACGGCAGCGGCCAAGGTACGGTTGTCACCATGGAAGACTTCTCGGTTGACGGCGTTGACGAAGCATGTTTCAACTTCCCTGAAAACTCCATTGCGACGCTCAAGGAAGGGACCATCAAGAATTGTAACACCGACGGAAAGTCCTGGGGCGGCGCCATTGTGAACTACCCCGGTTCCACCGCCGGTGCTCTGCACGCAGAGAACTTGACGGTTGAGAACTCCTACGTGAACTTCATCGATGTTGACCTGCAGCATGTCACCGTTTCCAACGTCTCGGTCACCAACCCATCGGCTCAAACCGGTGTGGCCATTGACTCGATGTTTGGCTCCAACTCCAACGTTGTGCTCAACAACGTTGACGTTGACAGCTACGCTAACTCTGGCATCAACGCCATGGGCAGCATCCAGATGACGGATGTCGACTTCGGCAGCGCAAACCTGTGGCTCATCCCCGGTGGATGGTCGCAGACTGGAAACGGTCCGTCCAGCTCCAACGCCGTGTTTGACACGGTCACTGCTGGCGACATCACCATGCAGCGCATCCACCCAGGTACCTTCACGGACATCACCGCTGAAGATGTTTCATTGAGCGGCTCCTCCATTGTCACGGAAACGTTGCAAATGGACAACTGGGACATTGACGCCTTCACGGTGTCGGGTTGCGGATGGTCGATGATTGTGGACAGCCCGTCCTTTGAATCGTTCAAGAGCAGCTGTTCCAGTTCCTCTGCAAAGAACCAGATTTCGATCAGCGATGCAACCATCGCACACGGTTCGAGCTCTGCCCACGTCATCGATGGACGAAACTCCCACATCACGCTGGGTGAATCGGCCGTCACCAGTACGAGTGTTAGCAGCGGAACGGTCGAACTTGCAAAGGCTCGCTCCGGTACCAACGTTGTGCTCATCGATGTTGACTTGAACAGCAACGCCTGTTCGGACTCCAGCGGTGATACTGGCAACTGTGCTTACGATGTTTCATCGTCCAGTTCCAACCCTTCGATGGTTTACTTCGGTGGCCTCGGCAACGTATCGGTCTACCGCCAGACGCCAAACGGTAAGGTGTACAAGGCCGACCACTCCGTCACTGCTTCACTCCTTGACAGCAGCATGAACGAGTTGTTCCAAGTTGGTCGCCACACCACAGACTCCAACGGCAACACCGATGTTTGGGTTGTCGTTGCTGACAGCGACGGTACGACCTACGAGGACCACATCGTCCGAGCCTTCGGTACGGCTGGTCAAAACGAGACCTACCCCGATGACTACCCTGATGCTACCTTGGCTTCCGATTGGTACCCAAGCGGTGGCTACACCTGGGGTACGCACCTTGACTTGGCTTTGGAGCCCGCTCCAATTGTGTTCAACGACCCGTCCTTGAACTGTAACAAGTTGCTCACGGACCAGGCCTACACGAACCTCTCGGCGAACTACAACTCAGCCACGAGCACCTTCACCTTTGACGACACGTCCATCACCGTCGCAGCAGACATCATGCTCGACACCTGTGGATTTGAGTTGCAAGGTGGTTCGCTCCGTGTGTTGAGCACTGCAACCTCGTCTCCGGTCATCACCATCAAGGACAGCGGTTTCTTGACCGCCAACAACGATGGTACCTCTGGAAGCCCAGCCTCTATCCGTGCGGTCTCTTCGACCTACGGTCTGCACATGGACATCCAGAACGGTGGTACGCTGACATTGGACAACGCTAACATGCGAGACATCGCTTGGGACACCACCACGGAATCGGGACTTTACATCGGCAACGGTGCAACGCTGAACATGATGGATTCTGCCACCATCTTCGGAGCCTCCGCTACCGCTGATGAAATGGCAACGGTGAAGATCCAAGGCGGCTCTGCGAACATCGATTCGTCCAGCATCATCAACACCGGTCAAACCGGTACGGCGATTTGGATTGAGAACTCTGGCGCTACCTTGACGGACATCATCGTCAAGAATGCAGCCATTGGTATCCAGAGCTACAACGGCGCTCCGCAAGTTGATGGTTTCACCTCAAACGGCAACACCGTGGGTATCAACGCCTACGGCGGTATGTCGCTACCAACCATCTACCGAAGTACGTCGCTTTCCGGCCAGACCGCTGGTTGGACCACCTACAAGATTGATTTGTCCACCTACTTGGGTACGGGCAACTACATGCAGGTTGGTGCTAACTCCGTCTTTGCTGGTGGAAACGCTCACCCAAGCTACAACTACGCTACGAGCAAGTACTACTTCATCACCGACCGAATGAACATCATGTTCGAGGACGATGCTGGAAACGCTTGGAACATCACCGACAGCGGCCAAGAGGGATACTACCCCTACGGTAGCAACGACCCAGCGGTCACCGGCGGTACCCACACATACAACGGTGGTGACGGTGGCGCTCCGTCCTGGCACTGCAACTACTACGGCTACGACTACGGACCAAACTACCAGTCCTACGAGGGCTACTACTACTACCTCTACCGATACTGGCTCGGACAATCCGTGAGCTGGCCCAACTACTACGACGCTCCTGATGAGTTCGGATTCGGTTGGGAATCCACGGACTTCAGTCCAACTGGAAACTTCCAATCTCGCTACCCGTACAAGTACTGGGGCTACTACTCCCCATCCTTCTACTTCGGCGGTGTCTACGCACCACCTGAAGGTAGCAACGGACAGCCTTCCACTGGACCAGGTCAACCCGGAAACGTTGGAAACCCACCAAGCTACGCTGCTGGTGGCTACCCCAACAACTACGGTGTCTGTCTTGACTACGCCTACACCTACTACATGAACAGCGGCGAAGGTGCTCGCATGACCTACCCGGTCGTCGACATCTCCGGTGCTGTTGCTAACGGCGGAAACATCTCCAAGGTTTACCTTTGGATGGACGTTCTCCACCGCGGTGCTGACAACTACCAAGACCGCTACGACTTCGTGGCCCGTTCAGGCAACGACCCAAGCGACTTGGGCGAGTACGTCCGTGAATCCGGTACGCCTCTCTTCAAGGAAGGCACCATCACGGGAGCCGATACAGGTATCGAGATCGGTGGCGCCTTTGCCGCTGGACACTTCGAAGACATTGATGTCGTCGGACCGACCCAAGCCGGTTTGGAAGTCGTCGGTCAAACGTCCGCTAGCGCCAACCGTGTGAACGTCTCAAGCGGAAACTACGGTGTGCTCGTGTCCAACACGGCTTCCGGTCAAATGGACCTCGAGAACATGGATTTGGAGAACCAAGCCGTCGCTGGTATCTACTACCAGGCCGACCTTGGTGGCGACTTGACGGGTACTTTCACCGGTTCCGCTGGTGCTGCCTTCAAGTACGCTTCCCGCACCTCTGCGACTGTTGAATTGTCAAACATGAACATTGAGAACAACGCAGTTGGTATTGAGACCGACGGAACGGGCGACTTCATCCTCACGGATGTTGTCATGTCCAACACCAAGGACGTTCTCATCACGGGCGCTGCTACCATGGAATACATCGAAGGATCGATTGACACCTCGACGGTTGAGGTCACCGGAAGCGGTGAGTTCACCCGATTGCGACAGGTCGACATCACCCTGCAGGCCAACGTCTCTGGCGTGGCCGAAGACGTGGACGGTACCACAGTGATTCTGAAGGACGCCGATGGAACGGTGACCGGCATGGCCGACACCGATACCAACGGTGTTGCCAACGACATCACCTTCGTGACCCAGACCATTGACAGTGGTTCCTGTGCAAGCATCTGTGTGAGCAACCTCAACGGATACGAAGCTGTTGCTTCTGCTACCATTGACTACTTCTGGTCGGGTAGCAGCAACAACGCTGCCGACTTCCGCTACGTCTTCCACACCATGAGCCTCACGGACACCGCTGGCAACAGCGATACCGTGTATCTCGAAGATGAGTTCACTGCCCGTATCTGCTACACCTCAACGGCTTACATCAAGCAAGAGCGCTGTGCAAGCGGCATCTCTACCTCGGGCAGTCGTACCTTTAGCAACGGATTGGTTGAATACGGCTATCTCCGAAGCCACAGTGGCAGCGACCTTGCTGGCGAGACCGTCATGATGGACGCTCCATTCATGTACCTCTCTCAAGGCAAGCACAACTGGAACGGAAGCACCTGGATTTCCACAGCTTCCTACGACTTCGAAGGCAACAACCGAATGTATCCATACTACAGCGGCGAGTCCTCGCTCTACATGCACGACGCCAGTGTCACCGCTGTTGCGGTTTCTGGCTCCGGCGTGCCACAAGGGTTCACCCTCGGCTACCGCTATTACTCGTTGAACGTCGATATGGACAACACCACTATCTCTGGTGTGGCGTCCGTCATCGGTGCAATGGGCTACGGATACTACAACCAATACGAGTTGGACTTCTTCAAGCTGACCAACAACACCTTCGTTCACTACAAGGGCTACACGCAACTCAACAACGCCATCAACCTCGGTGACGTCTGTGTCATCATGAACGGTGGCGACGGCAACATCGTTGACAACAACAACTTCGTTGACTGCGGCGTTGGTGTCTTTGCTGAGCGCTCGCCTTACTACTACAGCCACAACACCAACGAGATCGGCGTTGACAACCTTACGGTCACCAACAACCACTTTGAAGACGGTGGCGAAATCTCCGATGTTTGGCTCTACACCAGCAACGAGGCTCAAGGTGTCACCATTACCGACAACGAGTTCAACCCGTCCAGCGGACACGCTGTGGCCATCTACAACGGAAAGACCCAGGACGTCTTGATTCAGGACAACACGGTCGTTGGCGGCGATGACGCCTTCTACCTCAACCGTGTGGCTGACTTTACCATTGACGGCAACGACATCGGCGGTATCAGTGATTCCACCTCGACGGGTGTCTACATCTTCCGAGGCAGTGGAAACATCACCGACAACACGTTGACTGACGCTGACGGCGGTATGTACCTTGACAGCATGGAAGCTCCACCATCACCGACCAGTTCACTCTGTTCGATTGGCAGCAGCGACTACCGCCGCTCGACCAGTTGTTCCTGGAACCTTGCCTCCGGCAAGACCGCTGAAGTGAACCTCGGTACGGACAGTTGGGGCTATGAAATCAGCATTGAGATCACCAAGCCTGACGGTACGAAGGACTCGTGGCCAACCTACTCGTTCAACAGCAACGCTCAGTACTCTCCGCTCCGAACCTACTCGGACGCTGGAAACTACACCCTCGCGGTCGCTGACTCGTGGGGCGACGGTGGTGCTACGATCAGTGTCGTTGAGTCCTCCGGCGGAAGCGGTTCCTACCTCGGACCAGATGTCAGTGGCAACACCATTGGCTTGTCCACCGGTCGAACCTCAC
>CALGEM010000031.1 GCA_937881505.1 uncultured euryarchaeote | reverse complement strand
ACTGCCATAAGCATCTTCGTCAAGTTCTTCTAACCATGTGCGAAACAGGTTAGCGGTGCTCGAGTTCCTCGCCGGAGGGAGCATATCGTGAATGTGGACGGTTGTGGTGCCGTCACTCTCTTCATAACTTTCCTCTCCATGAAAGGTGAGTTTCATTCGTCGTTGTGCTGGAACGGCCGATGAAGGGGAGGAGTCTGTCATTTCGAGCGACCAATCGACGACTACAGAGGCATCGTGGGATTGAATGGCATCGGGAAAGGATTCTAGGGAAGCGCCGTAGCGTTGACGAAGCAACGGCATCATCTCTGGCGATACACTGAATGTCAATCCTTCCATCATGCCTCGCTCGATGACCGCCGAGACCAGAACGTGCTCGTGGTCAGCGAACAGAGCCACGACGGTCATGGTCCGACGAGACGGACGGTCTTCATCAAGACTCCTTGCCGCACATCTTGGTTCATTCAGGCGTGTAAAGTTTGAAAAAAAAGGCTAATTTTCTAAATTTTCAATTGGAATATATTGAAATTAGGGAAAATTTGACCTCATTCCAGGGCCGATTCAAGCCGTTCGATGCAGAAAGAGGTTTCCAATTGGAAAGCGATTCTAATTCTCTGGGTTGATTGGAAACATTTCAACTGCAGATTGACGCGTTATGCGACATTGAAAAACGAATTATTTTCTATATTTCAATTGGTTGAACCTTGCATTATGCGTCAAATGTAATTGGAAATGATATTTTATTCTGCGAAGAATATATTAGGGGCCGAGGGCGACAGGAGGGTAAGCCGAAGAAAATCGGTAGGAGAGATGGGAAATGAAAAACACAGATTACAACATCCAGGAATTAGTACACCGGGATGTCTATGTCAACGATAAGAAAGTAGGAACGATTGTGGGTGAGCGACACCACCCAAACGAGGCCCGTGTGCAATCCATGCGGATCCAAGTGGCACCCGACGTTGCTGACGAATACATGCGAAAGCCGGCCGAATTGGCCCCACTGCCCAAGGAACTGGTTCACAGTATCCGAGGAGACGGGACCGTCAAGCTGTCAAAATCCATGCGAGAATTGCAGCGCCGCTGGCGAAACACCGTGCGAATTGACGAGAAGTTGTACGCACCTGATGAAATGCTGGACCGAGCCGTGCTCGACAACCAAGGTGAAGAAATCGGCGTTATCACCGGCCTGTTCCGTGTGAAGCGCACCTACAAGGGCGTCATCGTGACCACGCGCATGCGCATGCAGATGGAGTTCGGCGTCGACCAGGAAATCCGCATTCCAATCACGGCCCTCGCACGAACCCGTGAGCGCCTGGATGAAGTCGTTCTTTCGCGCACCTTCGAGAAAGTCATGCAGTTGCCATCGTACATCACGATCAACAGCATGGAAGAAGAGTGAACGCTTTCGACCAGAAGGATTGCTTCGCGAGCCGTCATGCTTATGACGGGGGGTCAAGTCGGCGAGTTTACCCTTGCGCGGGTGGCTTAGTCGGTTAGAGCACCCGGCTGATAACCGGGAGGTCGCAGGTTCAAGTCCTGCCTCGCGCACCACCTTTGCTTTCCAAGCGTCTCGCAAAGAACATGAAGGGCCAGCCGCTGGGATTGACCAAGGGGATGGCATGGTCGTCGTATCGGGCAGCAACGCAGCGTCCATGGCGGGCCAACTCGCCGAAGCGATGGGTTGGGAACACCACGCCCTTGAGACTCGGCGCTTTCCTGACACGGAAGGCTACATTCGAATCCCTACGGAGACGATTCAAGCGCTTCGCGATGAGCCGGTCGTCCTCGTTTCAAACACCTTCCCCGATTCTGGCATCGTGGAAACCTTGCTGATGTTGGACGCCATCCAAGACGTTCGAGCGGGCCGTTTGCAAAATTTGCGAGAAATCGGCCCCCAGACCCTGCCTGATGTCGGAAAAGGTGTAATTTTGGCCGTTCCGTATTTTGGGTACTCTCGTCAAGACAAGCGATTCAAGCCTGGTGAATCGATTTCGGCTCGTGCCATCGCAAACATGTTGGCGACGCGTTGCGACGGCATGGTGGTCTTGGACCTCCATGCACCGGCGGTGCTCAGCGAGATGTCCATTCCAGTCGCCTGCATCAGCGCCATGCCCGAACTCGCCGACCATCTGAAGGCGTCGGTCAATCCGGATTTCATCCTCTCACCCGACAAAGGCGCCATCGACCGAGCGTCCAGCGTGGCTCAGCAAATCGGCTGTGAGTTTTCCTACCTTGAGAAAACGCGAATCGACGCTCACACCATCGTCCACAAGGCCAAAGATTTGGACGTGGATGGAAAATCGGTCGCCATCGTGGACGACATGATCGCAACCGGCGGAACGATTTGCCGAGCTGCCGAGGCGCTTCGAAGCCAAGGTGCTGTGGAAGTTCACGCCGCTTGCAGCCACGGCCTGTTCACCGGCGGTGCCATCGCTCGTCTGCTTCGCTACGTGGACGGTGTGCATGCAACGGGTTCACTGCCCAATGCTCGGGACGTCATTTCTGGAGGCCCGGCGCTGGCTCGGGGCGTGAACGAAATCTTGGGCGAACTTGGCCTTTCATTGTGAGAAACAGGGCACTGCGCTACATTCGGGTGGGAATGGGACAAAATACACTCCGATAGTCTCGCCGTTGCGTTTATATCCGCGGGGTCGTGCGGAGGGATGCCCCTATCACGAGGAAGGAGAGATTCCAATGAGTGTACATGTGCAATTTGAAACCCCAGAAGACCTAGCCAACAAAATCTACGAAATGATCGACCTCAACAAGAACGGTCGTGTCAAGAAAGGAAGCAACGAAGTGACCAAAGCCGCCGAGCGCGGTACGGCCCAGTTCATCATCCTCGCCGAGGACGTGAACCCTCCTGAGTTGCTCGCCCACATCCCGTTGATTTGTGAAGAGAAAGACATTCCATACGGCTATGTGCCCAGCCAAGAATTCCTTGCCAAGGGCATCGGCATGCCAAAGGACACCACCGCAGCCTCCATCGCTGTCATGGAAATCACCAAAGGTGCCCAAGAGAAATTCCACGAAGTTGTTGAGGAAATCAAAGGCCTCAAGAACAACTGAGCGTCCATTACGAGTTGAGTACGATGAGTGAAGAACTTGGTGGATGGCCAGCAGAAGTGGTCGAAATCGTCGGCCGAACCGGTATGACCGGTGAAGCAACGCAAGTCAAGGTGCGTGTCAACGACGCCCCCAACCCCCGGGACGTTGGCCGTATCATCAGCCGAAACGTCGTCGGACCTATTCGAGTTGGCGACATTTTGATGCTCAAGGACACGGGCCGTGAAGCCCGTAAGCTGAACGCACGGTGAGAACAATGCCAGAACGACGAATTTGCAACTTTACGGGTGAAGAGATTGAACCCGGTACCGGCATGATGTTTGTCCGCAAGGACGGCAGCGTACTGTGGTTCAAGAGCAGCAAGGCTCGCAAGAACCAACTCCAACTAAAGCGCAACGCTCGCAAGGTGAAGTGGACTCGCCACTTCGTCAAGGGCGGCATTCAGTGAACGTTGACGGGCTCACAGCCCCACAGCAACGCCCATAAACGGGTCACTTTTGGGTCGGTACGGTGAACACCATGGAAACGACCTATGTTATGATCAAACCCGACGGCGTGCAGCGAGGCCTCATCAGCGAAATTATTGGACGATTTGAGCGAAAGGGCCTCAAACTCGTCGGCCTAAAGGCCATGGTGCCGACCGAAGAAATCGCTCGTTCACACTACGATGTCCACAAGGAACGCCCCTTCTTCCCAGGTCTCATCAAATTCGTGACCTCCGGTCCTGTCGTTTGCATGGCCTGGCAAGGTGTTGAAGCCATTGCTGTCGCTCGCAAACTCATTGGCGCTACCAACGGCCGAAACGCCGACCCAGGCACCATCCGTGGCGACTTCGGCATGGACATGGGCTACAACATGATTCACGGCTCTGATGCCCCGGAAACGGCTGAATTCGAGCTTGGCTTGTGGTTCCCCGAGGGCTTGATGTCTTGGGAGAACACCATGGGCACATGGGTTTACGAGTGAACCCTCATAACACCGCACATTGAGTGGTGATACCATGGCTGACGAAGAGGTCACACCCGCCGATGAAGGCGAGGCACCTTTGCGTGGCCACAACCGACAACCGATTGTATCGGTTCTCGGTCACGTCGACCACGGAAAGACCAGTGTCCTCGACATGGTTCGCTCCATCGGCAGCCAGCGCCAAGCCAGCGTGATGGACCGAGAAGCCGGCGGCATCACCCAACACATTGGCGCCACCGAAGTGCCGGCGGACGTCCTCAACGAAACGTGCGCCGCCATGTTGGGTGGGAAGAATTTCAAATCACCCGGATTGTTATTCATTGACACTCCAGGGCACCATTCCTTCGCTTCACTTCGAAACCGAGGCGGGTCCGTGGCTGACATCGCCGTCTTGGTGGTTGACATCATGGAGGGCTTGCAGCCCCAAACCATCGAATCTCTCAACATTCTCAAGGAAACTCGCACGCCGTTTGTCATTGCTGGAAACAAGATTGACCGCCTTCACGGTTGGCGAAGCGAGCGAGGGCGTTCCTTCGTTGAGTCGTTCCAGGCTCAACGAGAAGATGTACGTGCGTTGTTTGAAGACCGGTACTGGAAGACCATTGGTCAATTCTCCGAGCACGGGTTTAATCTCGAGCGCTACGACCAAATCCGAGATTTCCGACAAAACGTCGCCCTCGTCCCCATGTCGGCCAAGGAGGGAGAAGGGCTCCAAGACCTGCTGGCGGTCACCGTCGGCTTGGCCGAGCGTTTCCTCGAAGACCGTTTGACCGATACCCTCGGGTCGGCACAAGGAACCGTTTTGGAGATGCGAGACGAGGTTGGCATGGGCAAAACGGTCGATGTCATCCTCTATCGAGGTGAGCTCAAGGTCGGCGACACCATCATGCTCGCCGGCCAGGACGGACCGTTTACGACCCACATCAAGGGGCTCAAGCGGCCTCAGGGCATGGCGGAAATGCGAGACGCCGGGAAGCGCTGGGTCAATTTTGACGGCGTAGAAGCCGCCTGTGGTGTCAAGATCGTGGCGCCAAAGCTCGAAGCCACCATCGCCGGTACAACGCTGCATTTGGCCAACACCCCCGAAGAAATTGAGGTCGCCGAGGAAGCGATTCGGGAAGAATGGCGGGCGATTTTCAACAGCATGCCGGTCATGTGCTCTTCGTGCAAGGAGATTTTTGCTCGCCAATCCTTCCAAGAACACACCGCCAAAGGTGAATGTCGCGGAGCGGAAGAAGACCGTACGGGCGTGGTCATCAAGGCCGATACCGTCGGTGGGTTGGAAGCCCTCGCCTTTGAATTACATCAACGGAACATCCCGGTGCGTCAAGCCACGGTTGGCCCCGTCAACAAGAAGGACATCTTGATGGCCAAATCCGCTGTTGACCCCCTTCAGAAGGTCATTCTTGGTTTCTCGACCAAGGCGAACACGAGCGATGTGGCCCAACAACTCGCCGATGACGAAGGTGAAGTCAAATTCATCTCCGGGCCCATCATTTACCACATCATGGACGCCTTTGAGGAGTGGCAAGAAACCACCAAAGCCGCCATTGAAGAAGAGCAGCGCGAAGCGCTGGTCTACCCCGGAAAGGTGCGTTATCTGAAGGACCACACCTTCCGTGCTAAGGGCCCGGCCATCGTCGGTATGCGGGTGCTCGGGGGACGAATCCATGTCGGTCAGCGATTGATGAAACTGGACGGTACGCCGGTGGGCCAGGTCAAGAGCTTGCGCACCCGTGCAAGCGAGGACGTGAAGGAAGCCATGCAGGGCGAAGAGGTCGCCGTGGCGGTTCAAGGCCCCACCGTTGGTCGCCACATCGAGGAGTTGGACGAATTCTATGTCGATGTTCCCGAACGCCACGTAAAGCGACTGAAGAAGGTGGACCTCTCGCCGCTGGAAGAGGAGATTTTGGATGAAATCGTCGCTCTTCACCGCAAGGACAACCACTTCTGGGGCCGATAGGTCACTGCGATGATGTTCGGATGAGCATTTTTAGCAAGGAAAGCGCACACATTCATATAAGATATGAGAAGACATCTGCCTGCAAACGAGGTCTTGAGATGGAAGCAAGCATGCAAGCAGGCGCCGGTGGCGCACGTACCCAAGATTTGATCGCGACCGTCTCGGCTATTTCCAACAGCCTCATGAATGAAGTGAGCAAAGTCATCATCGGTAAAAACGAGAACCTGCGCCGTGTCACGGTCGGTATCCTCTCCAACGGCAACATGCTGCTTGAGGACTTCCCCGGTCTAGCGAAGACTTTGCTTGCCAACACCTTCGCTCGCGCCTTGGGTTGTAAGTTCAAGCGTGTTCAATTCACGCCTGACTTGTTGCCCTCTGACATCATGGGGACCTACATGTACGACCAAAAATCCGGTGAGTTCAAACTCCGTGCTGGACCTTTGTTCTCAAACATTCTTTTGGCTGACGAAATCAACCGTGCACCGCCCAAGACCCAAGCAGCTTTGCTTGAAGCCATGGAAGAGAAGCAGGTGACCATTGAGGGAATTACCCACAAACTCCCTGCACCTTTCGTTGTGTTGGCTACGCAGAACCCCATTGAGCAGGAAGGAACGTACCCATTGCCAGAAGCACAGATGGACCGATTCCTGATGAAGATGAGCATGGGCTACCCCGACCGTGCAGAGGAAAAAGCCATTCTCGCTCGACGTAAGTTGCGAGGACAGGACGAGCACGTGGTCGAACAGGTCACCTCGCCAAAGAAGGTCGTAGCCATGCAAAAAGCCCTTGAAACGGTGCATGTTGACCCAGCCATTCTCTCCTACATCATCGAAATTGTGCAGCGCACCCGTGAGGACCACCGCGTCATCAACGGAGCCTCACCTCGTGCCAGTCAGGCCTTGTTCAAGACCGGTCGTGCAGCGGCCGCTGTTGCAGGACGAAACTATGTCATCCCCGATGACATCAAGGGCATCGCCTTGCAAATCATCTCCCACCGAATCAACATGAAGCCTGAGGCCAAGATCCGAGGCATCACTGGCATGCACATCGTCCGAAAGATCCTCTCCGAAGTGCCCGTTCCTGTGATTCAACCGGCTTGAAACCGGGGCGTTTGAGGCTCGCATTGAAAGGGGAGTTCCTTCCTGCTGAATCTGCCGGAGGTGAAACACCGTGAATCCCTACAAGATGGTCATCGCCGTCGCCAATCAAAAGGGTGGTTGTGCCAAGACCACCACCGCTGTTAACGTCGCTGCTGCTCTGGCCAAAGGTTCTCGCCGGCAAGGGTTGCCTCCTGCGAAAGTTCTCCTTGTCGACCTCGACCCTCAAGGGAATTGTGCGACCTCGTTTGGTTTGGAGAAAAAGAAAATCAAGAAAACGGTGTACGACCTGTTGACCAACGATGGTGGTGAGGAATTGCCGTTGATGGAGGAGTACCTCATTCCACCCGAAGAAATCACGAAGGCCATGCGAGATGCGTGGAGCAACCGAAACGGGGGCAAGAAAGTCCCCGACACCATTGATGCCGGCCATCTTTGGATTCTTCCTAGCGACATCCATCTCTCAGGTGCCGAGATTGAATTGAGTCACAAAATCGGCCGAGAAACCCGTCTTCAAGAGGCACTCTTGCCCATCATGGACGAGTTCGATTACATCATCATCGATACTCCACCCTCGCTTGGCTTGCTCTCCATTAACGCCATGTGCGCTGCCAACTGGGTGATGGTGCCCGTTCAAGCCGAATACTATGCTTTGGAAGGCTTCAGCATGCTGATGAACTCCATCAAGATGATTCAGCGACGTATCAATCGCAATCTCAAGATCTTCGGAATTGTCATGACCATGGTGGACGGTCGCTCCAAACTCAGCACCTATGTGTGCGATCAGGTCAACAAAAAAATGCCCAATAAATTGTTCAACACCACCGTGCGAAGACTGGCGAAGGTTGCTGAAGCACCCTGGAGTGGGGCTCCGACCGTCATTCTCAACAAACCAACCAATTCTGGAGCGGGTGCTGGTAGTTTGGAGTACTGGACGCTGGCGAAGGAAGTGCATCAGCGTGTCCAAGAAGTACGTCGAGAATTTGGGGTGGTTGAGGAATCCCGACTCCGCCGAGAACGAAATATTCGCTGATTTCGTGCTTCCCGGTGGGCCTCTTCTGCCGCGCAAACGGCACCGAAGACCCCGAAACCCTTCGCATGGGTTAAGTATGGGCCCAAGCCGAACACCGACCGGGTTAGCGCATGACAGCAGAAGGGATGACATCCGTGAGCGTGAGTTATGAGATTCGACGTCAATTGAATACGCTGCGTACAACCGGCGGTCACAAGAGCGTAAACGAGTTGTTGGCGGAGATGATTCGCACGCACAAGATGCTCAAGATGAAGGGTGAAATCGACACCCTCAGGGACCGCATGAAGCAGGCCGTTGATGTTGATGTTGACCACCTCGCTGAGCGTCTCAATCTCGCCCCCTTCCAGGTTTGATCACCATGATGTCGTGGCGCCCTCCAGGCTATCGCTTTGCAGCCAAAGACCTGGTCAAAGGGCTGTGCAGTGACGAGACCGAACAAGCGCAATTGCTGATGGCGGCGATTCACGGAAAAGTGGAATTATTTGCTGACGCTAAGGCGTGGAACGGCTTTTTGTGGCTGGTGATGAGCACCTGCAAAGTAGAGGGAAAACCGTTGTACACGGGCGTTGAACTTGGCGCTCTCAAGGCGAGTTTGCCCATTGTTTGGGTCTAATTCTTCCCGTACTTTGCGAGCCATTCATGCCCGTACCATTGCCATTGATCCATGGTCCAACCGTCAGGTAGCCCACCTTCTGGAAGGGGTGGCGCTTCGCTTGGCCGTTCGGGAGTGTCGCTGCTCACTTCGGGCTCGGGCGCTGATTCGGTCTCGGCTTCCACGCCAGCGATGGATTCCATGCTCTCTTCTTCATACGTCATCGAGCCCGCCTCACCGAGGTTGTCGTCAGACTTGAGGTCCATGTCGGCAAATCCGTCCGTTTCTTCATCGAAGTTGAGTTGAGCGACATCGTCATCCCACGAAGCATCCGAAATAATGCCGCCGTCAGCGGACAAGCCTCCTCGTCCTTCCAAGGCTTCTTTTGCGGCATCGCTTGACATTCCGGGGCGTACGCCACCGTATTCTTTGGTGGTGGCCGCATCCTTGCGGCGCTTCATGATGAAGGCCACGCCCAAAATGAGGGCGGTCAATCCAACGAAAGCGACCAAACCGACCATGATAACTTGATTCAAGGTGTCCTCGTCAACGGAGCCCAGCGATGAATCGCCACCCTGGGGATTGTCTTTGGTGGTGTTCCAAGCGTTGTAACCGAGGACGAGGGCCCCTTCCTCAACGCTGTTCACATAGGCCTGATAGGCGGGGTCGTTCCAGCCCATACAGGCTTCCGAAGTGTCGTTTTTATCGTTCAAGCAGTGGTCTTGCTCGGTTTGAATGAAGCCACGTGTATCGTCGTAATCCGAATTGGAACCGACACCGTCGCCATCGCCGTCAAAATGCTCGTTAGCGTCGATGTCCATGAGTGGCGATTCGGTTCGGTCAACATACCCGTCGCCGTCTTCGTCAAGGCATCCAAAAGATGGAACGTCAACGTAGCCCTTGGTGCTGTTCGGGTCGACGCTGACCGCCTTGGTCGAGGTGCCAAACTCCCACGGACATGCATCCGGGCTTTGACCGTCCGAGGCGTCCCCGTAGCCGTCACCATCGCCATCGAGCCACTGGGTTGGGTTGCTGGGCAATGCGTCGGCGCCGTCATCCACCGTCCAGTTCTCGTCAGGATTGGAGTAGCCGTCAAGGTCGCTGTCGGGGCAACCGTAGCGGTCAAGGGTTGAGAAAGCGTTCACGGTCGGACAGCTGTCGGGTTTGAAGCCTTCCGGGTTATCACCGTAGCCGTCTCGGTCCGTATCTGACCACTGGGTGGCTTCTTGGGGGAAGACATCGCCATCTTGCCCGTTACTGTTGTCGCCGTAGCCGTCGCCATCAGCATCCGCCCACTGGTCGGCATTGTTGGGGAAGAGGTCGGGATTTTCACCAGCGACGTTGTCGCCATACCCGTCCCCGTCGCTGTCCGTCCACTGCGTTGGCTCGTCGGGAAATGCATCGGGTTGGTTGCCGCTGGGGTTGTCGCCGTAGCCGTCTTCGTCCCTGTCAAGGGTTTGGGTGGCGTCATTTGGAAAAGCGTCGGCAAGGTCGTTCACGCCGTCTTGGTCGCTGTCAAGGTCAAAATAGCGCACCTTGGTATCTGTGGGTCCAACCCCGATGGCAAAGAACTGGCCGGTGAACTGCGGGACCGTGGCAATGATGTCACCGGAGGCGGTGAATGTTTGGAGCACCGTGAAGTTGGTTTCGTCGATGAAGGTGGTTTTTCCTTGCTTTGCACCCACGACGTACATGCCGTTGTAGCCGTCTAGGGACATGCTCTGTTTGGTGTGGCCCAGGCTGAGGCTGGCGGAGGCCCAAGTGGTCGTGTCGTAATGGTACAGCGTACCACCGGTGGTTCCAGCGAGGAGAGTGGTGTTGTCAATTTCTACCAAGGCTGAGACGATACCGTTGGGCTCGGTTAGCGTGTTGGTCAACGTCCCGTCACCGCCGTGGACGTAGATTTTCTTGTTGTAGGAGGCGATGGCGACTCGCCCGTCATGAAGGATTTCAAAAGCCGAAATTCCAGAGGCGATGGTGCTGCTGCTGACACCGGTAAACCCGTTGGTGTCGTATTGGTCGGCACGACGCTTACCGGCGTAGTACACCAGCCACAAATCGCCTTCCTTGTCCAAAACCGCATCGTTGACAGGGTCGGGGGTTGTTATGTTCCAGTAGACCGTTTGGGTGCTCATCTGCACCACATAGGCACCGTTGTCGTGAGCGACGGCGACCAGTTCTTGGGCATCGTCAAGACGGGCGTTGTTGGCATCGACATCGAGGAAGACGGTCCACTGCGTTGAGAGAACGCCGTTGCTGAAGGCGTTCACGCTCACGTTGCCTTCGTTGTCAACGGTTAGAATTCGACCGTCGTTGAGGGAAGTCCACAAAACGAGTGGGCGGTCAAGGCTGTCCGTTTGTCCACCGTCGGTCAGCAGCGAGAGGTCTCCTGCAACGGTGCCAATCATGCTCGCTTGCGTACCGAGGAGAAAAACAACGAGAACCGCAAGCCAACGCTTCATGTGAAATCCGAGGGACCCGATAGATATGAATAACGCGCTTCGGCGTGTAAACGAGGTTGCCTCAATCTTCGTCTTGGTCTTCACTTGGCTCAAGGCGCTTCACCGGAGTTTTGGATACCGGTGTCAGTGTGCCCCGAACGGGTTTGAGGGTCGCTGTTTTTTGTCCGATGGACGAGGAGGGAGGCGGTCCACGCTTCTTCTCAGGTACCAGCATATGACCGACAGGTGTCAGTGGGGCTGTACGAACTTCCTCTTCCTCTTCAAGCGGTCGCAGCGTACCACGAATGGGCTTCAAGAGCGCCGTTGGACGTTGCATCGTTGAGGTTGGTTCCTCAACCTCCTCAACTCCGGAGGTGGCCTCCTCCATCGGTTCAGGGACGTCCTCGAGCATCGTTTCTCCAACATCTTCCATGGCGGCTTCTTCTTGCGGAACGAATTCGGGTTCAGCAGCAGCGATGGGTTTCCTGATGTTGCGGACCGGTTCGGGTTGAGCGATGGGCTGTCGGACGGTTCGCACAGGTGGCACTTGACCAGCAAGCGGACGTGCGCTGGTCATCGGTGCTCGCATATTGCCCAAACCGAGGCGTGGCTCTTCCTGGGCTTGTTGGCCCATGAGGCCACGAAGTGGTCGGCCAGCAGCGGCGCCCAGCCCGTCAGGGCGTGCACCGAGGGCTGTCGGGTCCATGGCGCCCGCTCCAAAGGCAGCGGGGGCTTGTCCTGAGATGGATTGCATCCACTTCTGTCGCTTTTCGGCTCGTGTATCGGTGGTTTGGAGCGAACTGAATTCCTGTTCTCGTGCTCGGAGTTCGGTTTCGTCGGCGTCGATTTCGCCCTGAATTTGTTGCGAAACGGCTTCTCGCATCTTTTCCTCCGCCATTTCCTTGAACGAATCCATCTTTTCGGCAAGCCCCTTGAGGCGGTCGCGAATTTCGGCTCGCTTGAGGCCGAGTTGGGCTTCGATTTCTGCACGAATTTGTGCTTCTCGCTTGCGAACATCGATGAGCGCCTTGTTGCGCATGATCTCTTCTCGCTTGTCCAATTGGCGTTCGAGTTGAGTAGCGACTTCCTCTTCCTTGCGGGATTTGAAATCACGGAGACGCTCTTCCATCTCAACTTCAAGTTCGAGCGCCGTCTCTTCCTTCAGCAGGTCGAGGTCGGTCTCGTGGGTCAAGCGCTCGTTGCGTAGTTGTGCATCCACTTCAGACATGATGGCCTTTCGAGCGGCTGCTTCTCGGGATTGGAATTCAAGGTCGAGGCGCTCGGTCCAGTCTTGCTTGTTGACATTGTATTGCGCTTCCAACTGTTCGCGGAGCTCGGCCTCTCGCTCGTAGCGATAGCGGGAAAGGCGGTTCTGAATCTCGGCTTCTCGGGCATGTCGGTAGGAACTGAATTCGTTCTCCATTCGATGTTCAAGTTCGGCCTCAATCTCCGTTTGCAAACTCCTTGAGATGTCGTCGATGGCCTTGCTGAAGGTCAGGTCATACTTCGCCTTCAAGCGAGCCTTTCGCTCAGCCAGCCGTTCGGCTTGTTGCTCGTTGAGTTGCTGTTCGATTTGACCTCGGAGCTCATCACGGCGCTTGGCGATGGCCAATTCCACATCCTCACGCATTCGCTCTTCGAGGTCGTCGGTTTCACGGCGGAGTTGCTGTTCAATGTCAACCTGAAGTTGCTGGGCAATATCCTCTTCCAGACGAAGGCTGCGGCGTTCAAATTCGACTTTGAGACGAGCCTCCCGTTGCTTGAGGCGCTGACGAAGTTGTTGTTCAAGTCGGGTTCGGATACCCCGGCGCAATTGATCTTCACGTTCTGCCAACAACGCCTCATGACCGTCTTCAAGGCGGCCAATTTCCAACTGTTCCATCTCGACGAATCGCTGCTCCATTTCCTGCTCAAGGTTGGCTTCAACCTCTCGAAGGCGATGTTGCAATTCTTGGTTGTAATCGAGTTTCAGGCGTTCCTTTTGAATGGCGAGCCGGCGGTCGTATTCCTCGTGCAGTTGGCGTTCGATGGAGGCTTTCATCTCGGCCTTGCGCTCTTCCAAGCGTTGGTGTT
This sequence comes from uncultured euryarchaeote, assembly GCA_937881505.1. Lineage (GTDB taxonomy): Archaea > Thermoplasmatota > Poseidoniia > Poseidoniales > Poseidoniaceae > Poseidonia. The sequence goes on along the minus strand of CALGEM010000031.1, from coordinate 712 downwards.
GTTCAACACCGTGTTGCTCGTGCATGGCTTGTATTTGGCGTTCAAGGCGAAGGTCCAATTCATGACGAACTCGGGATTCTTCTGCGGCGAGTGCGTCGCGTTCCATGGTCTCAAGTTCGGCTTCCATGGAGGAACGGAGTTCGTTTTCCAACGCATCAAGCGTCATGTCGTGCTGGGTGGCCAAATCCTTGGCGATGTTCGCCTTCATGGCGTTGACACGCTCGGTGATGGCCTGTTGGCGCAGACGTCGCTCTCGTCGGAGATCTGCCCGCAAACGCTCCTCTTGTCGGAATCGAGCACGTGTACCCAACGCATCGTCCAACGAGGAGGTATCGGCCGATGTGAACTGGGAACGAAGCGACGCAAGGGTCACCCGTTCGGTTGTTTCTTGACCTGTGTGAGTCGCATCTACTGCCTCACCGTCATGGCTTACTCGAGCAGCTTTCTCCGATAAGGCGGCGGCCCGATCTGCATCCCCCGGAGACACCATGGCCCAGCCATCGATAAAGATCTGCGCACCGATTTGCTCCGACACGACCTTGCCATTCAATTCTCGGGATCCGCTATCTGGCGCCGGTACACCATTTTTTAATCTGAGGTAGGCGGTGTGCTCAGTCGAATTGCCCAGGCCACCCCACCACAATATCGTCTTTTTTTCGATCAGATAGTTAAGCCAAGTTTCCCCAATCTGCTGCGCAGTCAGGTTGACGTT
>CALGEM010000030.1 GCA_937881505.1 uncultured euryarchaeote | reverse complement strand
GGGTTTCCGCTCAACATGGCAGGAAGGCGTGGTGGCGGTCGCCACGGCGCTGAACCGCCAGCCCGATGCTCCCCGAGACGCCCACCCAGGAGATGGCTACGATGGTGACCTCGTCGCCCCCATGATTCGTGATGTGGGGCTCGGTCTTGCGATGGGCGATACGCCGCTTGATGTGATGGCGGCCAACCTCGGAAAAGCCGGTTCCAATCAAAACGGAGGTTGGGACGATGCCGGCGGGCGCGACCTCCACGTCGGTGCGTGGCACGTGGGTGTTCTTCCACCAACCGCACCGCTGCCCATCGCTAGCGCAACCATGACCGGTTTGGCGTTTGCAGCATGGCGTCAGTCGCTCGACCGTTTTCATGTGGCCTGCATCGGTGAAGGTGCTTCGTCGTCGGGCGAATTTTGGGAAGCTATGAACCTTGCAGGCGCCAGGGGGCTGCCCATCACCTATATTCTGCAAAACAACCAAATCGCGCTTGACACGCCACCGGCCAAGCAATCCGGTGTTGAGGTGTGGGCCGACAAGGCCAACGCCATGGGCTTCCCAGCATGGACTATTGACGGCTCCGACCCCGCTGCTTGGCACGCATCAACCGCCGTGGCCCGAGAATTTTCTATGGCGGGTGGCGGCCCGACCCTCATTCACGTTGAAACCATGCGTGGTTGCGGCCATGCTCACCACCACGATGACCTCTATTTGGGCAATCCAAGCGGTACACCAGCAGGGTATGTTGACCGGGATTTGTTGGCTTATTGGGAGGCCAAAGACCCCATTCCGACCCACCGGGCCTTGTTGATTGACATGGGCGTGGAAGAAAGCCTGCTCGAAGCGATGGAAGCGGAAGAGCTTGAGGGTGTTGAAGCGGCGAGAACGGAACTGCTTGAAATGGCGTGGCCCGAACCTGAAACGGTCACCAAAGGCGTCACAACCCTGCACGATGCCGACACGCACGCAGACCACTTGATGCGGTATTCCGGACAGCAGTCGCCGATGGGTGTTGATGCGCCTTTGGGCGTTGGTGAACGTGCTTGGGCCTACGCAGAAAAGGGTGGTTGGACCTATGCAAGGGCCATTCAGCAAGCCATGGCGGACGTGGCGACCATGCACGGTGATGATTGCGTCTTCATCGGCGAAGACATGGAAGTCGCCGGTGCGTTTGGGATGAACATGGCCCTGAAGAACGCCGGCCACACGGACAAACTCATCGACATGCCGTTGTGCGAAGCCATCATCGTCCACACCGGCGTTGGTGCTGCCCTATCGGGCATGAAGCCCATGGTCGAGATTCAATTTGGTGGCTTCGCTGCCCTCGGATTCAACGCCTTGGTGAACAACGCTGCAATGCTTCGTTGGCGCTGGGGGGCGGACTGTCCCATGACGGTCCGCATTCCGCTTGGCGCTCGCACACGCTCTGGACCGTTCCATGCGAACATGATCGAATCCTGGTTTGCCAACGACCCAGGTTTGGTGGTGATGGCGCCAGGAACGCCCCAAGACGCCTATGACCTGCTGATGGAAGGGGCTCAACTGCCTGACCCGGTTCTCATGTTGGAACACATTGGTCTCTACGGTTTACGTGGCGGGCTGACGGGTTGGGGCATGAACATCAACCAAACCGTTGACACGGAGACGGTGAACACGCACATTGAGAACGGTGAGCGCTACAAAATCGGCCGGGCCGAGGTGATTCGGGGTGGTCGCGATATCACGCTGGTGACGTGGGGAGCCATGGTTCACATCGCTCTCCAAGCAGCGGACCTTTTGGCAGCGGAAGATATCGAAGTGGAAGTGGTTGACCTGCGCACCCTCCTTCCTTTTGATGCCGAAACATGCATTGCTTCCGTGCAACGAACGGGGCGCTTGGTGGTTCTTCAGGAAGGCCAATGGGCCGGTGGACTTGGCCATACCATCCAATCCCGTATCATGGAGGATTGTTTCTATGAGTTGGAATCTGCGCCTTCGGTTATCGGGGCACTTGACACGCCCGTGCCGTTCGCTCCGCCTCTTGAGAACCATACCATCCCTTCGTTGGAGCACGTCGCCGCTATGCTTCGTGCATCAGTCGGTGCTTGACCTGTCGGGAAAGAACTGGTGTTTGATGTCGCACGCCAGCCATGCCCCGAGGGTGGTTGATGCGAGATAGAACGGCAGTGTCGCCCACATACCGTTCAAGAGGTTAGGTCCCAGGGTGCGAGCAGGGTTCATGCTCGCGCCGGTTAATGGTCCTGCGATGAAGGCAAGGAGTGCCACGGTGCCGCCAACCCACAGCGCAATCATCACCCTTGAGGATGAGCGTTGAACGATGAGCAGGATGCTGGCCATCAGGGCGGCCGTGATGGCGACCTCGAAAAGGGCTCCCTTCTTTGTAGTGAAACCGTTACCGGCAAGCTTTGTCCAAGCGTCCTCGGGGAAGATCACGACTGCCTCGGCTTCCGCCGTCCGGTCGGTTTGCGGCTTGGCCGAGACGTCCACCATTTTGGGCAAGCCCTTTTCGTCGAGATGAGATAATTCGGGGTTCAGGGAATCCATGGGAAATAGGGCAGGGGGGGTGAAGGTTCGATCTGTCCGTCTTGCGGTGGAATTTCGAGAAAACCATCCGTTTCAACGAGGTTGGCAAAGTCACCGGAGTTTCGGATTCTGACCGCTTCCGCCCGGTTGACGTCGAGTAACCGGACGGGTTGAAAGCGCGTCATGTTTCCGGGGCCTTTCATGACATCGGAAATTGAAATTGTCCGGACGGATGGCCAATGCCCGGACGTCTTCGTCTGCAAGAAGGGAATGACCCAACGGATTGCGCCGACCATTGTGGAAACC
>CALGEM010000029.1 GCA_937881505.1 uncultured euryarchaeote | reverse complement strand
AGAACGGCCTGCTCGATACATGATCAAATCCTTCGACGCAGGCGCTCCATGGCCGCGTCGGCTTCTCCGAGTGCCGCCAAGGTGGCTTCGATGCGCCCACCTTCGAGCGCAGTTTCAGCCTCTGCCATCGCTTCTTCACAGGCCCGGCGGTCCTCATCCACCGCCTTGATGCTCGCTGCCTCGCATTGATTTCTGAGGACCTTCCACTGCTCAATCACGAAATCGTAGAGTTCCCTCGCTTCATCGGCAGCGTGCCCCTCGTTATCCAGAGCCGTTGTCATGCGCTCTAGCAACATGCCTGCGTGGGACCACAGACGTTGGTCAGCGGCATCAATGACCTCCTGAAGCATGCCGTCCCATGTCTCTCGGTCGTCTCGATTCTGGTAGCGTTTGGTGAGTTGCTTCTTTTGTTTGAGTGCCCGAAGAACATCGTCCATCGCGGCTCGTTCCCGTTCAACCGTGCGTACCACGCCGTCCGCCAAACCGATGGCTTGGCTTGCGTTTCCGGCTTCAAGGGCCTGCTCGGCTTGCGCCAGGCGTTCTTCAAATTCTTCTGTATCCAAGCCATCGCTTTGGTCAACGGTTCGCCTCGCTTCGACAAGCGATGTTTTTGCCCTGTCAAGCGCACCTTCATCCGCTTCCAATTGAGGAAGGATGGCGCTGGCAAATTCGTAGGCTTCCATGGGCTGTTCTTGCGCCAACTTTGCTTTGGCATCCCCCAGCATTTCCCGAAGGTGAGCCACACCAGCACCCTGTTTTCCATCGAGGGCACGCGTCGCCTCGAGGATGGTCGCTTCGGCTTTTGACCACCAAGCGATGATGTCGGTGGCTCGCTTCTTCGCTTGACGGTAGAGTTGCTCACCTTCTCTGAGCGAACCGAGTTTCACCTCTCGCTCCCCCATATCGTAGGCTTTTCGAGGACGCTTGGCGGTGGGTGCAATGTCTTCTGCTGCGATCACGGCCTCAAGAGCGTCCTTACGGATGATTTCCACATCATCGGCCAAAGAAAGGGCACGTTCCATGTCCTCCTCACTCTCGTCCAGCAAGCGCATACCGTACTCCGGATCCAAGTGGCCTTCTTCCTTCGCCGTGGTCAGCAAACTCGCAGCTTGTGCCACAGCAGCGCCTTGGGCCTTGAGTTCCAAGAGACGCGTTTCCAATCCATCAAGTCGCTTCTTGAAGTGCTTGCGTTCGGCCTTTTGGTCGTCGCCCACCGTCCACGTGTAAACGGTGTCGACGACGGCGAATATGGAAAGAAGGCCGGCGGTTCCTCCCGAAAGGGAAGCAAGGCTTTCGCTTTGGGTCAGGGTCAAAGCCACAGCCGAAGCAGAACCGATACCGGTCAAGACGGCACGGTAGCGAAGCACGCCAAAATTACCTCGCATCGTTTGGTTAGAGAGTTGGCGACACATGAGGCCGGCAAACAAAATCAAGGCGCTGCCCGCCAGTTGGTATCGATTGCCTTCAAGGCCCAACGCACCCAAACACAGCAGAATCGGCCACGCAATGCTGGTGGCCGAAGCAACGCGGGACCTTGCTACGGCGTCGTCGAGGGTCAAATCCTGAACGAAGATACCCCAAATCAACAGGACCAGAGGGGGACCAAAACTGGTGAGGACCACGCCATCACCTTCCATCAACCCCTTGATGGAGGGCCATGCAAGCCAAACAGCGCACACCAAGAGCGAGAGGGCTGTGAACAAGGTGGCGTTTTCGACCCGCTTCACCCGTTGGGCACGCTCGGCTTCAACGGCGGCGTCAGCATCCGCCCAAGTGACCATGGCAGGGCCTCACCGCTGTTCCCCATAATCACTCCGATGTTTTGGACCAGAGCGCCCTGTCAGAACGAACCAATTCAGCGGCAATGTTCAAGGGTGTTATCGGGGTGTGAAGGCTTACGAGGGAACACCATGCCGGGACTCATCACCATGGATGATTTATCCAACGAAGAAATACTGAGTATCTTGGATGATGCCCAACGCCTGCTCCCCGTCGCTGAAGGTAAGACATACCTCCCGCTACTCCAAGGGAAAATTTTGGGTAACCTCTTCTTTGAACCGAGCACACGAACTCGGATGTCGTTTGAAACCGCCATGAAGCGTCTTGGTGGCGATGTGGTCAACCTCGGTGACGTGAAGACCTCCTCCGTGGTCAAAGGCGAGACACTGTTTGACACCATCCAAATGGTCGACGGCTACACCGACATCATCGCCATGCGACATCCACGTCAAGGCGCGGCCCAATACGCCCAGGATGCAGCGAGAGTCCCCATCCTCAACGGAGGCGATGGAGCAGGACACCACCCCACGCAAACCATGCTCGACCTCTTCACCATTCAGCAAGCCCACGGCCGACTGGATGGCCTCAAGGTCATCCTTGCGGGCGACCTTCGCTACGGCCGTACCGTTCACTCGCTCAGCCACGCACTCACCCGCTTTGGATGCGAACTCATCTTGGCCAGCCCCAGTCTGTTGAAGATGCCTCCTGAAATCGTTGCCGACCTCAACGCTCACGGAGCGAACGTCACCGAAACCGAAGACCTCCTTGGCTCAATTGAAACCGCCGATGTCGTCTACATGACCCGAATTCAGAAGGAACGCTTTGCCGATGAAGACGAATATGCCAAAGTCGCTGGTGCCTACAAATTGCACGCCTCAAATCTAGACGGAGCCAAAGAGGACATGATCATCATGCATCCACTGCCCCGTGTGGACGAAATTCACCCCTCCGTTGACCAAACTCGACACGCCCGTTATTTTGAGCAAGCCTTCAACGGCGTTGTTGCCCGCATGGCGTTGCTTTGTCGTTTGCTGGATGTTGAGGTCCCCGCTGATATTGGAGGTGGTGCTTGATGTCGCAAGAGCACAACATGCGAAGGGTGACGGCGATTCGAAACGGGACCGTCATCGACCACATTCCCGCAGGCCACGGCATGCGTGTCCTGGAGATGCTGGGCATCAACAAGCGTTCATCGGTACCTGTTTCCATGGTCATGAATGTCCCCTCCAAGAAAATGGGCACCAAGGACATCATCAAGGTGGAAGACCGTGAATTGACCCAAGACGAATTGAATCGCCTTGCGTTGGTCGCTCCCGACGCCCATGTAGCCATCATTCGAGCCTACAGCGTCGCTGAGAAATTGACCATTGAACTCGGTGATGAAATCGTCAACGTCGTGCGATGCACGTTCTCAAACTGCATAACGACCAACCCACGTGAACCGCTGGCACACCGATTGAAGATTCTCTCAAGGGTGCCCCTTGAATTGAGGTGCCATTATTGTGGACGTCCCCAAGACCTTGACGAACTGGTCAACAACGTGCTTTAATCCTGCTCAACACCGAGCAGATCACGCATATCACAGGCTTTGCACTGCGACCCCGAACTTGGGCTTCCGCAACGTGGGCACGGTGTGGGCGGTGCAGGTCGTTGGTCTTGACCACCCAGCGCGACCACTTGGTCCCGAAGCCCCTTGATTTGGTCCGCCATACGAACAAGGCCGTGGCGTGTTCCGGGAACATCGGCTTCCATTTGAGCCACCATTTCCCGATGGCGCCACCGCAAAGCTCCACGAGCATTCGGGCATTCTTCATGATGAAGCGGTAGGTTTCGATGAAGTGCGTAGAGGTGGACTTCCTGCTCCGGCACCCAACGCAACGGCACGATACGAGGCGAGAGCCCGTCAACGGGCGTGGCCGTGTGGGGAGCCAAGCGCAGCGTGCGTTCGATGTCGGCGTTGGCCATGTTCATCAACACCGTTTGGGCCATGTCGTCGAGATTGTGTCCAAGGGCGATGACATCCGCACCGAGGCGCTTCGCCAAGTGGTTGATGCCTTGGCGTCGGAACACCCCGCAGTACGAGCACGCCATGCGTGGAGCATCGTTGTCTTTCTCAATCACCATCGGCAAGCGCTGAACCACTTCGTCCATTTCGATAAAGGAGAGTTCTGGATAGGAGACGACGTGATGCTCCACGCCCAAACGTTCGCATAACGAGGCAGCGCACTCAATAGACGGGGGGCGGTAACCCTCGATTCCTTCGTCGACGGTTCCAGCCACGATGGTGACATCTTGTCGCTTGCCGATGAGGTCGACCAACGCATCGAGAAGAACGGCAGAGTCCTTTCCGCCGGAGACAGCGACCAAAACCGTGGTGTGTTCGCCTTTCTTGAGCGGTAATTGCTGACGCAGCTCTTTGCTGATCTTTTTGCGAACCGACTTTGCAAGGTGTTTTCCACAGAGGATGCGTCCGGAATACGCTTGTTCAACCACAGCAGGTTTTTCGCAAGCGTCACACGAGGGAACGGTGAACAACCCCTCCGAGGATGCGCCTGCCATGGTGGGGGCTCAACGGGCGTATGGTTTCAAATCAACGGCAAGAAGGGAGGCGTCTTTTTCGGAATTTAATCCATGAATATATTAATTGAAAAATCAAATATTCAATTGAAATATTTCATTGTATTTTTGGTCTTGACTTTGCTCGGAAAAGGTCAGGATTCACCGCATTTCAACGGACTGAAAACGATTCATGGCACATTCATTGGCCCTATGGAAACTTATTTTCCAGTTGGAAAAAAGCGAAAGGTGTCCAAACCGCCATATTTACTCGGCTGAGCGCAAAACTTCTTGAAGGCTACAGCGCTGTCAATCAGGTTGAGCAGGCATGTTGCAACGTCTTCTGGGGGAGTTTCTCAAGATTGACGGCGTTGAGCAAGCGATGATGATGGACGACCGCGGGAAGTTGCTTTCGAGCGTCGGCCCCGAAGGTCAACTCCCGCCCGTTGAGCGAGCGGTGGAGTTGGCTGTCGCTGCCTTGGATGCTGTTCAGCATCACGATCAAGGCGACTTGCACGAACTCTGGATCGAAGGCGATGACCAAGTGCTCATCGATGTATTGACGCCGTACAGAATCGTGATGTTGAGCGGTTCAAGCGGCAACATTGCGAGGTGGAGGCACTCCATGGACCACCTTCGCCCTCAACTGGCAACAACCCAAGAAATGTAGGTGAACGAACATGTTTGAACTACCAGCAGGAACACCCGTCAATCAAACCATCTCCCTGGAGGAAGGGGTGTTGCAACCCTTTGCCCATGGCGCCATTTCCACCTACCTCGGCCGCAGGAAAACACCGGTAGGCCATCGACTCGTCCGTGGTGGCCGAGTGGTCGGCTATTTGGCCGATGCCGAAGAGAAAAACACCCTGCTGGGTGGTGTGGAAGCAAAGGTTCGACTCGAACAACTCGAAGCGGAGCAGAAGTCTCGGCTCCTCGCCTCGTCCTACACCATCGCTGAACTCGGAAGCCTTGCAGAACTCGTGCCTGAAGCCTTTGTCCACCAAGCCGACCGGCAAGGCCTGAAATCCTCAAGCAATGCCGTGGAGCGTTTGCTTTCTCGTGATCTCTCAACCGTCATTCGAACCCTCGAAGCCAACGCTACGGTTCGTGGGGCGATGGCCATCGACAGCGGGATGCTCATCGATCACGTTGGCGACCTTCCAGGCTTGGGCGAAGAAGAGCGCCTTGCCAGTGAACTTCACCAGATGATGGCTTCCATGGGTGGAGAAAAGCTTCACAGCCAATGGGGCATGAAAGGCCAAAGCCATTGGACATTGCACACTGAAAACGGTGCGTTGCTCTTGGCTCAGAGCGGTGAAATTTCACTGGCGGTCTGGACTGAAAAAGACGCCAACCATGCTCGTCTTCTCTCCTCGGCTTCCATCGCTTTGGACGGAGACGTCGTAGCGGCCGGCGCCCATGGCTCGAAGATGCCCGAAGGGTTTGCGCTGCGAGACGGGCGTGGTGGCCCCGATGCGGTTATTTCCATGCTGAAAGCCGGCGTGGAAGAGGAAGTGACTGGGCACATTCAGTCCGGCTCCTCAAGCAAGGCCGTGTCATTGGTGCTTTCACGCGGTGTACCCGTTGCTTTGTGGGCGCCCGCCTTTGATGGCCAGGAAGAAGCGATGATGGCACTGACCGAAGCCAAAAGAAAAGTCAAACTCGTTCGTTTCCCGTCGGGGACCATCGTCTCCTCGTCCTCCGGAACCGTGGATACGTTCACGCTGTCCGGATTCATTGAATCACTCGCCACCGTTCGAACCCGTTCTGAAGCACGGCAAGCCTCCCTCAAGAGCCTCCTTGACGACATGCTGGGATTCCATGCCGGGCTTGAGTCCTTGCAGAAGCAGCGTGCGAAGATGGCGTTCAAATCCGATGGAGCTGATGTCGCAGAGCCACTACCCGTCATGCGGGATGAAGCGGTATCAGCGGTGGATGCGGGTCTCCGACGAAAACTGGAGAAAGCCGAACAGACCATCGACGAACTCAACCGAGGCAAAGCGGTCTTGGAAGGGCAGTTAAAGGCGCTCGAGAAGAAGAAGGATGCCGCACAGATCGTCGCCAGAGAAGCGACGGAATCTCGCCAAGAAAACAGCACGGCTTTGGAAGAAGCGCATGCCCAACTCAACACCATGCAGGTTGACCTTGCACAGGCACGGGGGCAATCCGAGGAAGCAGAATCACGCGCCGAACGTTTGGTTCGTCGCGTCAACGAATTGGAACATCAAGTCAGCGAACGTGCGGCTGAACTCGCCAAGGCGATTGGTGATGCAGAGAGCAGTGCTGAGTTGAAAGAAGCCATTGAGAGCCTCTCGCTCAAAGAGGCCGAACTTCAAGCCAGTCTTGCAGAGGGCAGTGATCGCCTCAGCACGATTCGAAAACAAAGTGAGGACGAGGAACGACGGCTCCGGGTCTTGAGCGAACAGGTTAACACCAGCCGAGAGCGACATGCACGGGTCCAATCGGACCTCCTCACCGCACAAGAGCAAGTGCATGTGAGCAACCTTGAGCTCGAGGCCATCCGAACCGAAGAAAAGCACGCTCGCCAACGAACTGAAGACGACCGTGTTCGACGAGCAGAAGAAGAAAGTAAAAGAAGAAGATGAAGATATGCCTATGACAGTCTTTGCTGGCCCCGGTGAAGCCGAAGCTGCTAACAAAGGAAAAAAGATGAGAAAGAAAATACCTCAACAACCAAATGTAGCAGGTGCTCCACCGATACCAAACAATCCAGGTCCGAATTATACTAACCAACCTTCACTAGGAGTTACAAAAAATCGTACATATAAAAACAAAAATCTCGTGTCTGGAGTTTTTAAAACAAACGTTTAATTAAGTCTATGTACGAGTATGATGCAGAAATAGTTAGAGTTGTCGATGGCGACACTCTAATAGCTCTTATAGATGTAGGGTTTCATACACATGTTAAATCTACGCTTCGACTGTATGGAATTAATACCCCAGAAAAAAGAACAAGAAACTTGGAGGAAAAAGCAAAAGGTATTGCTGCTTCCGATAGAGTTAGTGAGCTTTTGGAAGGGTGTGAACACAAAGTAAGACTAAAGTCTCACGGTTTGGGTAAGTTCGGAAGGTGCTTAGCAGAAATAAGCTTAAAAACTAAAAGCGGCGAAAATATTAATTTAAATAGAACATTAGCCCATGAAGGGCATGCTGTAGATTACTTCGGAGGATCGAGACAGGGTTGATTACTATTAGAACGTTCATACAATGAAGAAGTATGAATAACAACACAAATGGGGTAGGCCGCCCTATTGAGT
>CALGEM010000028.1 GCA_937881505.1 uncultured euryarchaeote | reverse complement strand
TTCCGAGCGTTCCGACCAACGGCGAGCCGCCCACGTTTCGGTCAAACACACCGTCGGTACGGACAGCGGCCAAAATCATCGACGAATCATCGGTGACTTCGAAGACCTCGGGACAGATGTCCTGACAGGCGTCACAGGTGATACAGTCTTCGTCAATCCACACTTTTGCGACCACTGCCATAGGACGACCCCTTGCTCACGCTCTGTGAGTGGTCTTTGCCAGCCTTCAGTGGCCTTTGAAGGTTATTATCAAACCACACGCAAAAAAGGCTTCCCGTGGTTCGTTTTTCAGCCTAATTTCTAGCAGAGATTGAGGGACTTCACATGTGGAAATCGCCCATGTCGCCCATGCCCTCGTCCATGGGCACGCCCTTGGAAGAGATGACGTCATCGATGCGGAGAATCATGATGGCCGTTTCCGTCGCCGATTGAATGGCTTGCTCAACCACGCGAAGGGGTTCAACCACGTTGGCCTTCTTCATGTCGACAACGCCACCTTCGTAGACATTGATGCCGGCGTGAGACTGACCGTCTGCGTGAGCCTTTCGCAATTCAATGAGCGTGGTCACCGGGTCGAGTCCAGCGTTTTCTGCAAGCGTCCGAGGAATGATCTCGAGGGCTGAAGCAAAGGCCTCGATGGCCATTTGCTCACGGCCGCCAACGGTTTCAGCATAGGTACGAAGGTCTCGGGAAAGGGCGGCGAGCACACTTCCGCCACCGGTCAAAACGGCCCCGTCTTCCCAAGCAACTGAAACAACACCCACAGCGTCGTCAAAGGCACGGCGAATTTCGTCAACCACATGCTCGGTCCCTCCGCGAAGAAGGACGGACACGGATTTTGCTTCTGGGCAGCCGGTGATGAATGTCATATCAGAGTCGCCGATTTTCTTTTCTTCAACACGCGAGGCTTGGCCGAGGTCATCACCGCTCATGTCTTCGAGGTTGGTGATGATGGTTCCACCCGTGGCTTTGGCAAGGGCTTCCATGTCGGATTTCTTGGCCCGGCGAATGGCGAAAATGCCTTTCTTTGAGAGGTAGTGTTGGGCCAATTCATCGATGCCTTTCTGGCAAACCAAAACGTTGGCGCCAGCCTTCTCAATGGTGTTGACCAGGTTGCGGATGTAGTTCTCCTCTTCTTCCAAGAAAAGGGCCAGTTGGTTGGGGTCGGTGATTTGGATCTTGGCGTCAACTTCGGTCTTCTTGACCTCGATGGCAGAATTCACGAGGGCGATTTTTGCCTCGCTCACACTGCGTGGCATGCCAGCATGAACACGCTCTTTGTCCAAGAGAATACCGTCGATGAGGGTTGAATCCTTGATGGAACCACCTTGGCGCTTCTCGACTTTGATATCGGAGAGGTCAACGAGGCGCTCACCGTCTTCAACCACGCCAACAGCGTTAACGGCTCGAACACAGATGTCGGCCATGAAGGACTTCACGGCCCCCGCTGATTTCCCGGTCAAAGCGGTTTTTGCGACCTCTTCAAGCACGCTGTCTTCGTTTTCCGTGGAAATGCCGTGACCTTCCATCAACCCAATCGCTCGCTCAGCAGCCAGTCGGAAGCCTTCACAAATCACCGTTGGGTGAACGTTTTGTTCAATCAGATCTTCACTTCGCTTGAGCAATTCACCGGATAGAATAACCGCTGAAGTCGTCCCGTCAAAGCAGTGTTGCTCTTGCGTTTTAGCGACCTCGATAATCATCTTCGCAGCAGGGTGTTCAATGTCCATCTCCTTGAGAATCGTAGCACCGTCGTTGGTGATGACCACGTCACCCATGGAATCAACGAGCATCTTGTCCATGCCCTTTGGACCAAGGGTAGAGCGGACAGCATCAGCGACCGCTTTGGCAGCGGCGATGTTGTTGGATTGAGCCGTACGGCCTCGTGTTCGTTGTGTACCGTCTTTCAGAATGAAGATAGGAGCCTGTCCGTTTCCATACATGCGTTTGCCCTCCGGCATTCATGGCGAGGTTGCCTGCGACTTGAACCCTACGCTTCCACCGTGTGGTGGAATTCACCCGCTCACTGCTGGTTCTGTTCGAGCCATTGCTGGCCGTAGTGTTTCCATTGTTCCATCGTCCAACCGGCTGGCAGACCACCATCAGGGAGCGGTGGCCCTGCATCCTCTGACACCGGTGCGGCGGCTTCAGGAGCAGGAGCTGCTGGTGCGGGCGCTGACGTGGGCATCGAAGTTGGGATGGAAGGTGCGGCAGCGACGGCCCCGTACGTGGCAGAGAGGCTGTCTTCATATCCGTCCTCGCCCCAGTTAGCATACTCGTCTTCTTCCTCCTCGGTTCGTAGAATGGAGAGAAGCACGACGACACCACCCACGATGATGAGGAGGAATACGCCCCACATGGCAATGGCTTCGAGCGGGAGGCCGGAGCCTGCATCGTCTTCGCCGCTGGCGCTGCTGCTGTCCATGCGAATCAATTTGACTTCCATAACGGCGTTGGCAGCGTCGCTCACGGTTTCCGAACGGGCCCAAACCGTCAGGTTCACAGTCAACGTTTCGCCGTTCAAATTCTTCAGCGTCGTTTCAGTGACATCAACCGTGATGGTGATTTCCTTCGTTTCACCGGTGGCGAGCGTGAAATCCTTGTCCAAGCGAGCGATGGATGTTTGGAACCAAGAATTGGACTCGCTCGTGTCGAGGTCCATAACAACCCGTTGACCCGTGGTGAACTGGTTCACGATTCGGACCTTGACATCATAGTCACCTTCCTCCGAGACCTCAAGAGGTTGGATGGCAAAGATACGAAGCCAATCCTGCGAGCCCACAAGATAGGTTGCTTGACCTGTGGCACTGATGGTGCTGTCGGCTACGCTGGTGGCGATCACCTTCAGGTTCAAACTGCCCTCTGTTCCCTCAATGAACGAGAATTCCACGGATACGTTGAAGCTAGCACCAATGTCAATTTCTGGCGTGTTGCCGTTGATGAGGTTGGTAAAGGAAGCGTCCATGCCCAAGGGGATGTTGAGAGACATGGCGAAACTGTCTGGTTTATTGCCATCGTTGCGCACCTCAAAGGACATGGTTTGGGGAAGGTCTCCCGGAATGTAGGATTGACCCGTCTCTTCGTCCGAGACGAACACCGCTGCGGTCTCAAGAATCTCGATAATGAGTTCAACAGAATCTGAAACCGAGGCGTCGTCCACGCTGGTAGCCGTGATGGTGACCGAGTAGTAACCCGGGTTCAGTCCAACGGGCATGGCCAGTTGAACAACGACGGTGGATTCGCCATCCCATGCATCGAGAATAGGAGATTGGTCTGCAACCAGGGATGCTTGCAAACGCCAGTTGCTTTGTCCAATGGACAAGTTGTATTGCTCGTCGTCGTTTCCGAGGTTGTAGAGGTTGAGATAGAGGGATTTACCGATACCGTTAGCAGCACCGCTGAAGGTGTTCTCTTCGGCCACAAGGTCCACTTCTCGCAGAACGGGCACCTCGACATTGCGAACAAGCACATCCGTTCCAAACAGCGTGGTGCTGCAGGATGGACACGTGGCTCGGAGGTTCCAACTGACGTACGGGTTGGTGTCCGTGCCAATGGCAGGTGAAGCATCGGCTGGCGCGGTTATGTTGAGGACGAGGTCCACGCGCTCGCCCTTGTTGAGTGTCATGGGGTTTTGCTGAACAACGCCGGTTTCGTTTTCCACGATGGCGAGCCATCCCGTGTTCTCAGAGAACGAGGTGGCGAGGTTAAACGCAGCGTCTCGGTTACCGGTGTTCTGCAAACGGAAATCCACCAAGCCGGATTGACCTGGACTGATCGAAGCGGAAATTAGAGAGACGGTTGAGGTCAACGCCACGCTAAATTGTTCGCTGACGGCGAGGTCCATGCCGAGTCGAGCCTTCTCACCGAGTTGAGCGCTGCTTGCGTCGGTGAGCCAAAGGTTCCAATTCTGCTGTTGAACATCAGCACCGGCTGGAACCGTCAAATTAGCCCAGAACTCAATGGTCTTTCCAGCACCCAGCGGCGGGATGATGACATTGGTGCCGTGGTTGCTGCTGCCTTCGATGTCCATTCTGATGATGGGGAAGGGCGCCATCCATGAGTCGTTGCTGACGTTGGTCTGAAGGCGGATGGTCGCAGGGGCGTAACCGTTGTTGGTCAAGGTGCAGTAGAGCGAAGCCATTTGATTTGGAGCCACAGCATAACCGTTGATCGGGTTATCACAGGTCATGTCAACGGTGTAGTCCGTGACCCGGCTGACGCCGAAGTGGACAAAGTCGTCGACGTGGAATCCTTCGCTGGCGACGCTGCTGTCGGAGGTAAAGAGGACGCTGAAGGTGTAGGAACTGCCACCAAGGAACACCTCGGGATTGGCGAGATTGGGGATTTGCTCCCACGTGACTTGTGGGTCCCACGAGAGGTTTGTCCACTGGCCGGGTGCAGCGCTTGGGTTGCCTTGGGAGATATCCCACGAAATGGATTCAAACGGGTCGTTGAGGTTGCCTGAGCCGCGCCAAAGTTCCATGGACACCGAATCGCCAGCAGCCATGCTGCCCCAAGCTTGGAGGTGGAACTGGCTGGAGACGAATTCGTTGGAGTAAAACAGCATGCGGCAGATGTATACACCGTAGACGTTCTGGGTCAACCCTGCGTCAGGGGCGTCGGTTTCGCAGGAATTGCTGGTCATGTACCGGCCGTAGACCAAACGGGTTGCTTCGGCGTTGGAAGGGTAGTTGCTGCCGGGCGAAGAGTGGCGCCAATGGACGCTGCCTGCAGCGCTGGAGGTTGAGTCCGTTTCCCAGGAACCTGCAGCGGTGGCGTCGCCACCGTCAGCGGGGTACTTGCCCGTGAAAAATTGCGGGCCTGCAACGGCTGCTGTGGATTCCATGGAGTTCGCAGCAACGGCAACGGGAACGACCTTGTCTCGGTCGTCGTTTTCGTTTCGGTCATCGCTGGCATAGTTCGCAACGGCTCGAATGATGAGGCCACCGGAGAGGTCGTTGGTGGAGGTGTTGAGAATGGAGTGAGCGGCGGTGGGTGTCCACTCAAAGATATGGTTGTTGGATTGGCCGCCCGTCAACGGAGGCGTGGTGTAGTCAAAGGACTCCATAACGAATCCAATCGGGTGAACGATGTCAACGGAAACAGGTGAGGCTTTGGCGATACCAGAGGAACCAAATCGCTGGACGGTGATGGTGACTTCAATGGTATCTTCCATGAAGATGTAATTCATGACGGTCCCGTCGGATTGGACCCATTGTTCGGCCGGCACAGATGAGTTGCCGACGGCGATGGTTTTGACGGTGAAGTCGTCGTTTGTACCGCCGCGTCCGGAGGTGGCCTGCGCAGGAACAACGAGATTCATGGCAACGGTTTGCATCAAGAGCAGCACAACAATGGTCAGGGGCATCATTCGGCGCATGGACATCAGCAACCTTGCCCAACACGATGGAGCATAAGAAGGTCGCCTTTTCATGGGCTACGCAAAGAGGCCGTTCTTCAAGCATCTTCACCGCTTTCAAGGTCAAATCCCCGAATGACCGGTTCATCATAGGATGCTACCGGAGGAGAAGGCGATTCTGCTTGTTGGGCAACTCGGTTGGCAAGACCATCGAAGTCAAGATCGTCGACAATGGAGGCTGTTTGTTCAGGGGTCGGCACGACCTCCCTGTGTTGGGTCGCCCCCGGCACAACCACCTGTTGG